>JACZSB010000331.1 GCA_022574435.1 Fidelibacterota bacterium | reverse complement strand
AAGGGTCTGAACCGATACATTGGAATTGATATCCGTCATCAAAACCGCTTGCACAGGTTGGCCGTGGCTGTAATATCCAATTGTGGAAAGAATCGGATATATTTAAATCCGGTATAAATGGGATTGCGATAGTCGGTTTAACGCCGAGAATTATTGCTGGACAATTAGTGAGATTCTTGGTGCTTGACCCTTCACTATTCAAGTCATTCTACGGCCTAAAATAGATAGGTTCATTCCCCTGTATCCACTTGATATTGCAACCGATGCTCGGTTTCTGTTCACCACTGATTGGAATTCCAGATAGAACTGCATCAATCGCTGTCCGGAGGTCTTGTCCCGTCACAGGGTTGCCATTATCCGGTCGGCTATCATCAAGCTGTCCTCGGTAAACCAGCTCCCGTTTTTGATCAAAGAGAAAGAAGTCTGGCGTGCAGGCAGCTGTGTATGTTTTTGCCACTTCCTGGCTCCCATCATAACAGAACGGAAAAGTGAAACCTAGGTCCTGAGACATTTCCCGCAGCTTCTCAGGAGCATCCTCTGGATACTGCTTGACATCATTGGAGCTGATGGCGATTATTCCTAAATCACTGTCGGTAAAATCCTTGCCAAAACGTGCCAGCTCGTATTTGACATGTTGGACATACGGGCAGTGACGGCATATAAACATGACGAGCAACCCTTTTTGGTTCTTAAAGTTATTCAGTGATATCGTTGCCCCTGACACGACGTCCGGAAGCTCAAAATCTGGAGCCTTGGTGCCTAATGCCAGCATCATCGATGGGGTTAAAACCATGATTTCCTCCTTACTTGCCTTGGTAGCAAGTTAATAAATTGGTTTTGATAACAACATGCACTTGGGTAAAGTCTCAGTTTAGCCACGGGAGATGTTAGTATCAGTTCATGGAAAGAACTTAACACTGCCCCCACTTGATCCCTCTCTTGGATGTAGCGGGGGAATCACGAAGTGAGTGGGTGAGTGCCGACGCCTCCGGGCCTCCGTCACAGTCCGCTATCTTCCAGCCCCAAAGAAATACTGTCTTGTATTTACTGGTCATAGGTACCTTTAAGATGCATACCGCTCCTGGAAGGAGGAGTTAGCCATGAATACTTTGACCATCACTGCCCTACCTGTGTTGCTCATAAGCGCACTACTCATCTACGCCCAAAACATCCCCAATGGACTGTACCCTTCAAGTTGGACAGATTTCCTGCCAAGTTAATACCTCGCCATTGGCGGGGGATACATCCCCTTTATGGCCGTTGTTGTTGATTTCCCCGCCGTTGGCCCCGCCGATGGCGGGGTTGGCGTGGTAATCAGACTCCACTGGACTGACGTAGCCCTGGCCGGGCAGGCCCAGTGCTGAGTGTAGACGCTCCCTGTTATAGACCTGATCAATAAACTGACCAAGCCGGTTCTTGACCTCTTTCATTGAGCGATACTCCGTCAGGTACACCTCTTCGCATTTGAGGATCTTGAAAAAACTCTCGGCCTGAGCATGGTCTTAGGGATTACCTCTACGCGACATGCTGATCTGGAACCCGTGTTCCTGCAAAGGCCTACGCCGCGTACTGAACGCCTCGATCGGAGTGATGGATGCATCCCCTGGACGGCCACCGTGACGTGATGGCCACCTTCAGCGCTGCACATGTCCACTGAGCATCTATCCGGCGTGATAAGGACCAGCCCGCCACCTTCCTTGAGTAAGCATCCAAGATCACAGCCAGGCTTCGTCGTGAACTCAGCCGAACGATAAACGAAGTCGGTCAGCAACCGAATGTAGGTGATGTCAGCCACCCATACCTGGTTGGGGCCATGGGGAACCGTGTTCTGGTAAAGGATCGGGTATATCCGGTAATCATGATTGCTATTGGTGGTCCGTCCGAACTTCCGTTTGACCCTGCACGGCAGATACGATGCCCGCATGATCCGCAGAACCCGTATGTGGTTCACCTTCAAACCATCCCGCTTCAGTTGAGCCGTCATGCGCCGGTAACCATAGCGGGGGCAACGCAAGGCCAACCGCTCTATGCGGTCACGCAGGTCAGTGTCTTCCCGCTCTTTCCCGGTCTTATCCCTCGACGTATAGTAGTACGTGCTCCGGGGTAAATCCATCACTTGGCGCCCCCATTTGACGGCGCCGGGCCGGGAACACTGATGATCAAGTAGTCTTAGCTTCTCTCCTGGAGAGTGTGTTGCACGGCTTTTTTTAAGAGCTCGTTCTACATGGCGAGACGGCCCACCATGCGTTCCAGTTACTTTATCCGTTCGTCCTGTGCCGTATGCTTATGCTGCTCCACCAACTTTCCGGCAGCGTATTATTTCCGCCACTGGATGATCAGGTGGGGCGAAAGGTCGTAGCGACGAGCCAGTTGAGCCTGGGTTACGCTCCCAGCTAGAAACTCCTCTACTACCGGCCGTTTGAATGCCTTGCGGCTCGCCGTAGGCTACGCCGAGGCTGAACCCTCTTCTCGTTGCCATGAAAGGACCTCCTTCGGGCCTGCTGGCAAGGTATTAACTTTGACTCGGATGTGTCCAGCTTTAGGGGTTCACTCCACAGCTAATCCTTGGAAACTCGAAATGTGTCTCTTAGTTTTAGGCCCAAGTATTTTGCGTTGCCTTGAGAACGTATAAGCTCAATGATCCAATGCCTCCACTATTTCGCAGCGGCCACCGAGAAATCCTCGGCCAGTGCAAGCTAATGCCTGGTGGTTCAAATCCAATTGCAAAATTTGATGATATTATTAGTCTGGTTGAACAACACCATACTTATTCACTGCTGGTTCATGAGGCCCTAATAGAGGATGACCCCCTTATCCTAAATTATCACAGTCATTCACCAGGTGAGCCATATTGCGTAAGCCTATGTAAAGAGGTGATTGATATTACACATCAGGGGGATCATTTACAATTGGTTGAACTAGCTCACATCAAGGAGGTTGGTTCCGATGAAGCATCGTGTTATCCACTTATGAGTGTATTTGCCCAGCGGTTGCGGAAGTATTACCATTTAGATTATTTACCAGAAATTTATCTTAATGGCCTGCCTTTCAATTTGCCACCCTCGGCAGTATCTTGAGCGCTTATTCAAAAAATCATGGTGACTCCCAGCCCCAACCTCCTCCTTAGTGACACTCCGCCATTGAAATAGCTTTAGGGTTTGCTCATTGGTAGGATTTATCTTTGATGACCTGGTTTATGGTGCCGCTGAAGCAGGCAAGCCCGCCTTTCAGGCCTGAAATAGCCCCGCGATTGGATACATGGCGGATACGGTGACAGGTCCTCCATCGGGGCAGTGCTGGACTGGTAATCCGTTGGTTACAAGTTCGACTCTTGTAGGGCCCACTCCTCTATTCCCGACGATAAATCGGGGCTTTATGCTATCGGGCGCTTAGTGACTTAATCCGCAAACAACTGCAAAGAACCGTAAACAACCGTACCATTTGCCGGATACGGAACCGGATACGGAATTGCCGTCATTGACGAAGCAGCGCTCGACCTTAGGAGAGCGCTTCGCGCACTTCCCGATCAATCTGGTGT
>JACZSB010000330.1 GCA_022574435.1 Fidelibacterota bacterium | reverse complement strand
GCCAACGCCCAAGTCCGCGGAAAAGATCCACGGGAACGTTTCCGTCGGCGGGGTCCAGCCCCATATCAGCTCGGCCGTTACATCCGTGGATCCCGATCCCAATTGCAGCGGGGCCGGCAGGACCTTGACGAGCTCCAGGACCAGGCCCCGAATTTGCGGGAGACAATCACCGGCCTGGAGGCGGCCAGCGCCGTCCACGAAAAGGAGATCGCCGGTCTAAAGGACCAAGAATCCGGACTGGAGCGCTCTAGCACCCAGGCGCAGGAACAATTCCAGCAGGTCCGGGACCATCGCGATCGCTGGCAGCAAGCGCTGCAGGAGTTGCGGCTTGAGCTCCTCAATCTGGAGAATCAGCGTGAGAAGTGGGCGGCTGGTAAATTAGCGCTGGAAGCCAATCTGGAAGCGGCCGCCGAACGGATCGCCCGATTGGAGGAGGGGGATGATCAGGCCCGCCGCAACATCGAGGAACTGACCAAGAGATTATCGGAAGCTGAGGCCCAAGAGCAGGTGCGGAAGGTGGCGGTGACTGAAAATCGGGTGACGGCTGAACGCAGCGAGGTGGCCGCCAGAGCGTCCCGCGATGAAGTCTCCCGTTTGGAGGCCCAGATCCGGGAACAGCAGCACAGCCGGGAAGCAGCCCTAAACCGGCAGCAGGAACTGGAACTCAACGTCCTCGACCTGCAACAGCAGGAGCAGCTGGTCCGCAGCCGGATTCAGGAGCTATACGCCGTGGAAGTACCTGATGAGCCGGACGAAGAGCTGCCCGACGAACCTTCCTTGACGGCCGCCATCGGCAAAATTCAGGCGTCACTGGAGCGCATCGGCCCCATAAACATGGCGGTAGGGCAGGAATATGAAGAGCAAGCCCAGCGCCAGAGCTTTTTGACCGAACAACGTGACGACCTGGTGGCGGCCGAGGGCAGCCTGCTGGAAACCATCCGCCGTATTGACCACCAGGCAAGGGAACAATTCCGTGAGACCTATGACCAAATACGCCATCACTTCAAGCAAACCTTTAACCTATTCTTCGATGGCGGGGTAGGTGATCTACGCTTGATAGGTGACCCGGACCCACTGGAGGCGGGACTGGAGATTGTGGCTCAGCCGCCCGGCAAGAACACCCGCTCGCTCAGGAGTCTGTCGGCCGGGGAGAAGGCGCTGACCGCCATCGCCCTGCTGTTCGCTATCTATTTGGTTAAGCCCAGTCCCTTTTGTATTTTAGACGAGGTGGATGCTCCCCTGGACGACATGAATATCGGTAAATTCAGCCGCGTGATAAAACAGTTCTCCCGGGATACCCAATTCATTATCGTGACGCATAATAAACTGACCATGCAACAAGCCGACTATCTATACGGTGTCACCATGGAAGAGGAGGGCCTTTCCCGGCTGGTCTCGGTTTCCCTGGAGCAACATGCAGCTTAGTTCCCGGTCTATCTCCGTCGCCATCGGCCTGTTGGCGGCGGTATTGAGCGCCCAGGGGCCAGTGGCAATCGCCTGGGGCACTTTCCGCGCTTCAGGAGGCCAAACTCGTCTGGAGGTGTACCTGGGGCTGGACCGCACGGCCCTCGATTGGCGGGACGATGGCGATCATCAGGTGGCCCGGGCCGCGGCGGTGGTGATGGTCAAGCGCCGGGGGGCGATCATCGCCTTCCAGGAGCTGGATATCGTTGACCGCCGGCCACAGGCGCCGGGGCGCATTCCAAAGCAAGCTACCTTTACCCTTAAGCGGGGGAAATACGACCTGCAGGTGGTTGTGGAAGACCGGAACGGGTCGTTGGTGGACACCACCCTTTCGCTGGAGATTACCCGCTGGGGACGCCGGGGCATCCAAATCACCTCCCTGCAACCGGCTTACCTTATTTCGCCGAACACGGCCAGGCCGGAGTTCGCCAGGGAAGGGCTGATGGTGCTGCCCAATGCCGCCGGCGACTTTAGTGATCGCAATCCGCTGCTCTGGTACTATACCGAGCTCTACGGCCTCACACCCCAGGATAGTATCCTGCTGGAGACCACTGTCACGCGGGACAACGAGGAAATAGCAGTAGGTCAACCGAGGACAGTCGCCTCGGGCGGCCTCACGTTGCGCGAGTGGGGGGCCATTAACCTGACGGGCTATGAACCGGGCGCTTACCACCTGGAGCTGCAGGTGGCGGTGAACGATGATACTGTGTCCACCGGGGCAAGATTTCATGTTATTGCGGCGGATACTACCCGGGATTCGACCTTCGCTCACATCGATCTGGCCCCGGGATTGGCGGCGGTCTGGCCCCGGTTCGACCCGGTGCTGTACCAGCAGGCTGATTCGGCGATCCAGGCCCAGCTGTTGGCCCGTACCATCAACCGGTTGGCCCGCACGGTGGAGCGGGACTCGGTCACTTTCTTGGAGGAACTGACTGCCCATTGGCCGTTGGCCCGCCAATACGATCCCGCTTGGGCCGCCGCCGGCCGCCTGGCAGAACGGGGCCGGGTGATATTTCTGTACGGTCTTCCCACAGCCGTACAACGCTATCCAGCCAGCGGTAGCCGGGGCGCATATCAGGTCTGGGACTACAGCGCTATCGGCTCCGGGGGAGTAATAGTCTTCGGCGACCTTCCCGGCCGCAACCGGGAATCGATGGTGCATGGGACCCTGCCGGGCACCCCGTTCGACGCCGGGTGGCAGGGGATACTGCCGGACCGGTTTGCAGTTGCGCCGGCGGGCCCGGTTTTACAGCCCGAGGTAGATTCCCTCGAAGCGGGAGCTGGTAGCACCGCTGCCGATTCGGCTGCCGTGGAGCCGGTTGAACAACCGGCGGATACTACCGCCACAGACTTGGCTGGTGCAGAAGTGATCGCACAACCGGCCGATACCACATCAACCTACGCAACTAGCGGGGATCTGATCGCACAACCTTCCGATACCACATCAACCGACGCAACTAACGGGGAGCTGATCGCACAACCGGCGGATACTACCGCCGCCGACACAACCGCCATGGAGCCTGAAGAACAGGATCAGCAGCCCCCACCGGCGGTCCCGGTAATTGAGCCAACTGCTACGCCGGCCGATAGTGTGGCCGGTGAGCTCGATGGGGCCTTGGAAAGCGGTATCCGCGAAAGCACTGAGGGTGACACCACCGGTGCCGAGCCCACCATCGAAGACACCTCAACCACAGAATAGGGCTGTACCCAACATGACTAAACTAGCGGTCGGCATCGATATCGGCGGCACCTTCATCAAGGCCGGCCTGGTGGGTCGCGACCTGAAATTGCAGCAACAATGTGCCCCGGTGGCCTCCGAATCATTAGGCAGTGGTGAGGAGCTCATTGCGGCGACGCTGGCCGTTATCGATGAGGCCTTGGCGTCCAGTGGAAACAGCCGTAGTGATTTGGCCGGCATCGGGATCGGTTGCCCCGGCCCGTTGGACCTGAGTAAAGGCATGGTTCTGGAAACCGAGAACATTTTCATGCTGAACGGTTTCCCGTTGCGTGAGCGCTTTGCGGAAATAGCCGGGGTGCCGGTTTGGCTGGATAATGACGCCAACGTTTTCGCCCTGGG
>JACZSB010000329.1 GCA_022574435.1 Fidelibacterota bacterium | reverse complement strand
GTCACGGGGCGTCATTCCCCACTGGAGGGTGAAGGCCGCTTCCCGGTAATAGGGGAAGGCCCAGTCGCTGCCGGGCTTAAAGCAAGCGGCCGCCGCCACCTGGGCGGCTTCGTGCCCCGAGCAGCCAATATGAAAAAAACCGTGCCCCTGTTTTACCAGCACCAGCATCTTCTCATCCAGCTGTCGGGCCGTGGCCATGACCCGGTAAACTTGCATTAGCTGCTTTTTGGTGAAACCGTGTAGTTTAGCCAACTTTCGCTCCCAGGAACTCACGCAACAGGGGGGCCAGCCGCTGTGCCGCCTGCGCCACGCTGGTGGGCCGCGGCAATACCTCGTTCAAGTTGATCACCCCGTACTCCAGCACCCCACAGGGGATCATGCCGTCGAAATAGGGTTGGGCCACCTCTATGTTGAGGGCCAGGCCGTGCATGGTGGTCCAGCGGGCCAGCCGCACCCCCAGGGCGGCCACCTTCCGGTCGCCGATAAACACCCCGGTCAGGCCATCGATCAGGCGGCCCCGGACACCGTAGCTCTCCAGCAACCGCATTAGCACACTTTCCAGTCCCCGCATATACCACGTCACGCTGGGCCGGTGCTCCCGCAGGTTGACGATGGGATAGGCCACCAACTGGCCCGGCCCGTGGAAGGTGATATCGCCTCCCCGGTCGGTCCGCACCACCTGGGCGTCCGGGGGCCGCCGGGCCAGCAGGTGTTCAGCGCCACCGTTCTTACCCAGGGTGTAGACCGGATCATGTTCCAGCAGCAGGACTAGATCGGGGATTTTGCCCTTCACGCGCCACTCGTGCAGCCGCCGCTGGAGCTCCCACAGGGGCCGGTAAGGCTGCCGCCCCAGGTAGAATATTGCCGGCGAGTGTCCCTTAGCCCGCTGCCGGATTGCCTGGGCCACCGCGGGCAGATTAGAATCTGTCACCGATATCTCCAGTTCCATGGTCGCACTACCGACAACCGGGGAATGGTCAATCGCGTTGACAGCCGCCATAGTCATAAAGAGCCCCGGTTGCTCCGACTAATCCGTTGAAGCCGTTGCGGATGCCCGGGCGGCCTTGAGGGACTTATCCCGCACGGCCCTGAACTTGATGCCCCGCTTCCAGTTGGGGAACTTGCTCTGGTTGGCGATGGTGTAGCCCACATCGAAAACCAGCTGTACATAATCTTCAATCCCGCTGAAGTCCCACGAATGGTCGAACTCGTCCCGAACGGTGTGATAAATACTATCCATAAAACCGTGTGCCTGGTCCAGGCCCCACTCCCGGCCGTTTGCCAGATGGTCGACTCCCACTGCGGCGAACAGGGCCGGCACCCCTTTCCGGGCCAGATTGATGTGGTCCGAGCGGGAATAGATACGCTCCTGTGGCCAGGGGTCACTCTCCAGTACCATCCCCCGCTTGGCGGCCGCCCGGCGCAGGTGCTTATCCAGATCGGACCTGCCCAGGCCGAATACGATGATATCCCTGGTGCGGCCATACGGCATGATCATATCGATGTTGATGGCCGCCACGGTCTTGATCAACGGGAACACGGGGTTCTCGGTGTACCAGCGCGAGCCCAGCAGCCCCATTTCCTCGGCAGTGAACGCCAGGAACATGATTGACCGTTGCGGTGGCTGGTCCAAGGCGGCGAACTGTTCGGCCAGGCTGATGACCACCGCCGTGCCGGTAGCATTATCCACGGCGCCATTGTAGATCTGGTCGCCGTCCAGGGTGGTATCCATTCCCATATGGTCCCAGTGCCCCATATAGATCACCAGCTCATCCGGCCGCTCCGAGCCGCGCACCAGCCCCATGACATTATAGGTAGCCAGTTCCTCTACCTCGGTCCGCAGATCACCGGTCAGGGTCAACCCCAGCGGCAGGGCTTTAAAGCCCGGAGTGGCCGCCGCCACCAGCAGGGAATCGTAGTCCAACCCACTTTGCCGGAGCATCCGCCGCCCGGCATCCACATAGATTAGGCCCATGACAAACTCGGGCCTTTCCGGCGGCTGATCGGTGCTCAGCCGGGTCCGTCCGCGACCCCAATAGCCGCGGGTTTGGGCCCAGGTGTACGAGGAGGCTGACAGCTCCTCATCCCAGATCACGAAAGCGGCGGCGGCCCCCTGCTGCCGGGCCACCTGAAACTTGCGGCGATAATAGCCGTGCCTGGTGCCCCGCTTACCGTTGAAAACAGTCGATTTTCCGCTGGCATAGCCGGGATCATTCCTGAACATCAATACTATCTTCCCCGCCACATCCAGATCGGCATAGTCGTCCCAATCATATTCCGGCGCCTGGGCGCCGAAGCCCACCAGCACGATCTCGTGTGCGGTGAAGCTCACCACCGGCACAGCACCGCTCGCCCACCCGATAAAATCATCATTGCCGGACAGCTCCAGGGAGTCCCGGCCGCTGGAAATTATCAGGCCCTTCGGTGGGCCGGGCCGTACCCGGGTCATGGTCACCAACTGCCGGTAGCTGTCGCCGTTGCCGGGCTCCAAGCCGATCTCCCGGAAGCGTCCCTCAATATATTCCACCGTTTTTTTACCACCCGCTGTCCCCGGCCGCCGTCCCTGGAACTCGTCCGACGCGAGGGTCGCTATGTCCATAGCCAACCGGCCGGAAAGAGGCTCACCGGTGATGTCAGGAACCTCGATTAACAGGGCCGCGCAACCCATTAGCAGCAGGGCGCCCACTGCCAACGCGGGAAACGGGTTGTCCATCACCGTTCTGATTAGATTATAATCCCCTATAACTTGCATTCAAATGTGATTGCGGCCGCTCCTGCCTCAAATATACAAATTGTGCCGCCGGCAAAATCTGTCAGCGGATCATGCCATATTGTCCTAACCACCGCAAACTCGGCAGGATTTCAGATGGCGGCATGATCCTTGAACTACAACCCTGGCAAACAACGGAAGGAAATTAAGTATGTTTACCAGCACTATCTGGACTGCTTACACCCCGCGACTGGAAGAGTGGCTGGACCGCTCCTGGTCCAAAGTTCTGGCCCTGGGTCTGGCGCTGCTTTTGACCGGTGTCATCGTAATGATATTCGCCCGGCTGGTGGCGCTGCTGATCGCCCTGGGATTATTCTTCGGTGGCGCTCTGGCGCTTAATTCCGCCTATGGCCTGTGGCAGGGCGGCCGGGAATTGAGCCCCCCACAGCCGGAAGACGATCAGTAGTTCACCGACTCGCCCCAGGCCAGGGCGCTAGCCTCCATCACCGCCTCCGACATGGTGGGATGCGGGTGGATGGTATCGATAATTTCCCGCTGGGTGGCTTCCAACGTCCTGGCGGTAGCTATGCCTGATATCAGCTCGGTGGCGTTGGCCCCGATAATGTGGGCCCCCAGCAGCTCGCCGTAGCGGGCATCATAAATCATCTTGACGAAACCCTCGATCTCCCCGGCCACCACCGCCTTACCCAGTGCCCGGAAGGGGAACTTGCCCACCTTCAACTCATAGCCCGCCTCCCGGGCGGCCCGTTCGGTGAGGCCCACCGAGGCCACCTGCGGCTGGCAATAGGTGCAGGCCGGGATATTCCCATAATCCACC
>JACZSB010000328.1 GCA_022574435.1 Fidelibacterota bacterium | reverse complement strand
CCCTTAGCAATTGATGGTAAAACACCCTATGAAGTGTGGATGCCCTATAGAATTAAATTGTAATTAGTCCCACCAGGTTATAGAGAGTAACAACGATTAAGGAATGTATGATGAGTTGGTTTAATAAAATTGAAAATCCGAATTGGCCGGTCCTTACATTTGCTGTTCTGCTACTAGCTGGTGTATTCGCTCTGGATCTGGCTATACCGCTGGGGGTGGCTGGAGGCGTGCCCTATATGGCGGCAGTTCTACTTACGCTCTGGGCTTCGCGCAGGGCAACCCTGGCCATCGCAGTTTTAGCTTCTGCACTGACGATTTTCGGATTCATTTTCTCTCCAGCCGGTGGAGAGCTGTGGCAAGTACTCATTAATCGCTTCATTGCCCTATTTGCTATTTGGGTAACTACGATCCTGATAATTTTACGAAAGAAGATGGAACAAGATCTGTACTTCACTGCGCAGAAGGTTGCGCTGCACATCGAGCAATCCCCGTTGGCGTTCATTGAATGGAACCAGAATTTTGAGGTTACCGAATGGAATCGGGCAGCCACTGCCATCTTCGGATATTCAGAGAGCGAGGCCATCGGACAGCATGTCAAGGACCTGATTTTACCAGCTGACGGGGTACCACAAGCTGATGAGTTCTGGCAGCCCTTCATGACTAGGCCAGGTGACTCCCCCAGCCTTAATGAAAACATAACCAAGGACGGCCGGCAAATCACCAGTGAGTGGTTCAGCACGCATTCAATTGATGAACAGGGGGAAGTGACCGGAGGAGCTGCACTAATCCACGACATTACCAAGCGCGTGCGGGCGGAAGAAGCGCTGCGGGATACATCTGAACTCAATGAGAAAATCATCGCTGAATCCCCCATTGGCATAGCGATCTACGACCATACCGGTCGGTGTATCGCAGCGAATGCCTCGGTTGCTGACATGATCGGCGCGACGCAAGAACAGGTGCTCGTAGCTAACTATAACAATATAGAGTCATGGAAGGAAAGCGGCCTTCTTGATACGGCTAAGAAGTGTATTGGTCTGCAAAATACAGAGCGCATCGAATTTGAGGTGCTAACTAGCTTTGGCAAGCAGGCCTGCTACGATTGCTTGTTTGTGCCTTTTAGGTTGCATGGCGAACAGCACCTGCTTCTGATGATTGATGACATCAGCGACCGCGTGGAGGCAGCAAAGGCCTTGCAAGAAAGTGAAGCGCTGCTCGAAAAAGCACAGACAATAGCGCGCATTGGCCACTGGAATTTGGATGCGGGGACAAATGAAGTCACCGGTTCTAATTTTTTGTACAGCCTATTTGGCCTGGAAAGAGACGCGTCTTTCGTTGATAACTTTATTGAAATTATTCATCCGGATGACAGGGATAGAGCGGCTTCCGTCATCCCCAAAGCGATGGAAACTAGAGAAGGTTGGGATATAGAGTTTCGCGTTGTTCTTAAGGATGGACTTGAAAAATGGGTTCAATCAGTCGGTGAGGTGATTACTGATGAGCATGGCAAGGTTGTTGAAATGATGGGCACCGTGCAAGATATTACCGAGCGCAAGCAGGCGGAAGAAACCTTGCGTGTGAGCGAGGAAAGAACGAGTGCTTTCATCGAATCGGCCTCAGATGGTTTTATTCTTTTCGACTCGGAGCTCAATGTAATTGAGGTCAATAAGGCCACCATAAAGAGGTTCCCGCCCGGCACCAGCAAGGCAGATATTATCGGAAAAAATCTACTTGAATTGAACCCGGCCCTAGAGAATTCAGAGCGATACGACGACTATCTGAATGTTATCAATACGGGAAATACCTTTAATGTGGAGGATATGGCTCCTGGGGGGCAGTTTGGCGACCTGCACGTGGCCATACAGGCTTTTAAGGTTGGCGGCGGTCTGGGCATTATCAATACTGACATCACCGAGCGCAAGCGGGCCGAAGAAGCACTGCGCCGCTCCTTGGTCGAGAAAGAGGTGCTGCTCAAGGAGATCCACCACCGGGTCAAGAACAACCTCCAGATCATCACCAGCCTCCTGCATCTCCAAGCCGAGGGCATTAATGACCCGGCCGCCATCAGCCTCCTCGAGGAGAGCCGCAGCCGGGTGCAGGCCATGGCCCTCCTACATGAAAATCTGTACAATGCCGGGGATCTGGCCACTATCGATACCAGGGACTATGTAATCAAGCTGACCTCATACCTTTCCCAGACGTACAACGGGTCAGGTAGGGGATTTGAGCTACTCACGAAAGTGGACGACCTCCACCTGGATATTGATACGGCCATTCCTCTGGGACTAGTGATCAACGAACTGGTCTCCAACGCCTTCAAATACGCTTATCCTGAGGATGACACAGTGGACAAACCTATCCGCGTGGAACTCATTGCCATGGATAGCAATCGGGCGCGCCTAACCGTGAGCGACGACGGTGTGGGTCTTGAGGAGGGCTATGACCAGAAGGGCTCACTTGGTTTGGAATTGGTACAAAATCTCACCGAGCAGCTCGAAGGCGAAATCACTATTAACCGGCATCAAGGTACCGAATTCCTCATAGAATTCAGCACCTCACCCATGGGAGCATAGCGTGTCAGCCGGGCAGAAGACCAGAATTCAAGTGGTTGAAGACGAGGCCATCATTGGTATGGAGATCAAGCGCCGCCTGGAGAAACGCGACTTCGAGGTCGTGGAGTTGGTAAAGACAGGCAAACGAGCTGTCGAGGCCGCCTTCCAGCACAAACCAGACCTGATCCTGATGGACATCGCCCTCAAGGGAAAGATGGACGGCATTGACGCAGCCGAGCAGATCAATAAGACCATGGACTTCCCCATCGTCTTCCTCACGGCCAATGCCGACCATGCCACCGTCGAGCGGGCTAAGGCCACTGGTCCCTTTGGCTACCTGATCAAGCCCTTCGATGATACTGAGCTGGCCACCACCATCGAAATGGCCATCTTTAAGCACCAGATGGAACAGGATTTACGCACTGCCAAGGAGGAAGCCGAAAAGGCGCTAACCGAAGTAAAGCGCCTGCAAGGTCTCATCCCTATCTGCTCCTACTGCAAAAACATCCGCGATGATAATGACTCATGGACAAAGCTCGAGGAATACATCACTGAACATTCCGAGGCATCATTTTCTCACGGAATTTGCCCCGATTGCTATCGGGAGCATATCATTCCGCAGCTCGCGCAAAATAAATAAGCTTCCCAACCCAATCGTTTTTGATTGCTGTCTCGGACCCCTATTGGGCGGCTGGGTATAATCGGTCCCCATCAAGCTATTTTCATCCCACCTCCACTGAAAGCGGCTGCGCACCGCCAACGGCGGGGTCGGCGGACGGGCGGGATAAGGGGAGGAGATTGCCCCGTCCTTTTCAAGCGGGACTTGCAACAAGGGGCTAGGTCAGCAGCTCCTGGATCGGCCCGAACTGATCAAGCGATAGACGCTTAGGAAGAGGCGTTAGATGAGCCTTGGAAAAGTAGAATGTCCCTCTTAGTTTTTAGCCCTAAATATCCCACAGTCTTTTAACTGACACCCCTCCTGGCCGTCAGGACCCATTGCGGACAC
>JACZSB010000327.1 GCA_022574435.1 Fidelibacterota bacterium | reverse complement strand
GCCAACGTTAAGCAGGCCCACGCTCCCGACCGGCGGCTGGAACTGTTCGACATCTCACTGGAGCGAGCCGGTGGGCGGCTGGTGGTGACTGGTGAGGTGGGCTGGCCCGGGTTTAAGGCAGCGCTGTTGGATACCCTGGCTGCGGCGGCGTCCGGGCTGGAGATAATAGATTCGGTGCGGGTGCTACCTGCGGCGGAATTGGGTACCCAGGTTTATGGCATAATCTCCGTCAGCGTGGCCAACATGCGCCGAGTGCCTTCGGTCTCGTCCGAGCTGATCAACCAGACCCTGCTGGGCACGGTGGTGCGGCTGCTTAAGTGGGAGGACGGTTATTATTACATCCAGAATTGGGACCGCTACCTGGGCTGGCTGGCGAGTTATTTTGTAACCGCGGTGGATTCCGCCGCCGCCGCCGCCTGGCAAACCGCTCCCCAGGTGGTATGCCGGGCCAATTACGGCCTGGTGCGGGACGCGCCGACCGTGAGCGGGGCCATTCTGGTGGACCTGGTGCCGGGGGCGGTGCTTACTAAGCTGGGCCGCACCGGCGATTGGCTCAAGGTGGGGCTGCCCGATGGCCGCCAGGGGTACGTCGAGGCGGAACTGATGCGGGCCGACGATGGCCGGCTACCCATGGCCATTGAACAGGTCGTGGCCACCGCCCGCGACTACCTGGGGGTACCCTACCTGTGGGGCGGCACTTCCACCAAGGGGTTCGACTGCTCCGGCTTCACCCAGATCGTCTACCGGATGAACAACTATTCGTTGCCGCGCGACGCCAGCCAGCAGGTGCAGTTGGGACGGCCGGTGGCCCTGGAGGATGACTTCGCCCACCTACTGCCCGGCGACCTGCTGTTTTTCGGCCCCCGGCCGGAGCGCATCACCCACGTAGCCCTGTATCTGGGGGGCAAACGCTATATCCACTCGTCGGGCCAGGTGCACATCGCCAGTCTGGATCCGGCGGATGAATTATATAACGACTACCGCTATACCACTTTGAGAACCGCCCGGCGGGTGCAGCCTCAATAGCCCCCGGCCGGCGCTCCATGAAACTGACCTACGAGCTGATCCGCCTGGAGTTGCGGCACACCTGGACAATCGCCCGGGGCTCCAGCGACTATAAGGAGAACGTCATCATCCGCCTGGAGCGGGACGGCGTCGTGGGCTACGGCGAGGCGGCCCCCAACAGCCGCTATGGCGAAACGCCCGAGTCCACCCTGGCGTTCATCGAGCAGGCCATACCGTTGTTTGCGAAGGCTGATCCCTGGCACTTCGTGGAATTGGAGCGGGCCATGGGGGAATTGCAGCCGGCCCAGAACGCCGCCAAGGCCGGCCTGGATATGGCCCTCATGGACTGGGTCACCAAATCGTTGGGGTTACCGCTGTATCGCTACCTGGGGCTGGACCCGGCCAAGGCCCCGCTGACCACTTTCACCATCGGTATCGACACACCCGAGGTAATAGCCGCGAAGGTAAAGGAGGCGGCCCCCTATCCCCGGCTGAAGATCAAGTTGGGCAGCGACCGGGACGAGGAGATCGTGGCCGCCGTGCGGTCGGTGAGCGACAAGCCGTTATTGGTGGATGCCAACGAGGGCTGGCGCGAAAAGCACGAGGCGCTGGAGCGCATCCGGTGGCTGGAAGGCCAGGGGATATTCGCCATCGAGCAGCCCATGCCCGCCGACCAACTTGACGACATGGCCTGGCTGCGGGAGCGGGTTAAGGTACCGTTGTTTGCCGACGAGAGCGTCCGGACTGCCGCCGACATTCCCCGGCTGGCGCAGGCCTTCGACGGCATCAACATCAAGCTGATGAAAGCCGGCGGGCTGCAGGAAGCGCTGCGGATGATCGGGATGGCCCGGGCGCTGGGCCTGCAGGTGATGCTGGGCTGCATGGTGGAGACCTCCCTGGCGGTCTCGGCGGCCGCTGCCCTGTCACCGCTGGCCGACCTGGCCGACCTGGACGGCAACCTGCTGATCAAGGATGACCCTTTCACCGGTGTCACCGTTGACCAGGGGCGGCTGGTGCTATCGGGCGACCCGGGGCTGGGGGCGCAGCCGAGGAACTGAGCGGGAAGTGCACCAAGCGAAGGGCAAGGGGAATTGCCTATTGTAGATTGTCGATTGATCCGCCAGCTGGCGGATTGATGATTGGGGAAAAGTTCCGGGTTTCTAGTTCCGAGTCTTGCCCTGAGGAGAGCCAAAGTGTCCTGTTTTCCATCTTCGTTCTCCCTTAGCGACCCCTCGGCAAGCCTGTGCTGAGGGTAGCGAAGTGCTCGGGACAGGCCTTTGCGCCCCTTCGACGGAGTTTATCCTGAATCCGCCGATAGGTGGATGAAGGGCTCAGGGCAGGCTTCGCGGTTATCTCTTCCCTGCCACTGCCGACAGCCAACTGCCTACTCCCCGCTAAGCTACGCCGCCGGCAAATCAAACCAGAACCGGCTGCCTCGGCCCGGCTCCGATTCCACCCTGATCCGTGTCTGAAGTGTCAGCATGCACTGCCGCACCAGCGCCAGCCCCAGGCCGGTGCCGCCCTGCTCCCTGCTGCGGGCCTTGTCGATCCGGTAGAACTTCTCGAAGATCCGTTCCTGCTGATCCAACGGGATCCCTTCGCCGCTGTCGGTCACACTGATCTGTACGTGCGAATCCCGGCGGGTAGCCTCCAACCGCACCTGGCCCTGCGTGGTGTGCCGGATAGCATTGGACAGCAGATTCGAAAGGGTCAGCTTGACCAGTTCCTTTTGTCCCAGGATACTCTCTCCGCCATGGTTGAGAATCAGTTGCAGGCCCCGCTCCTGGGCAAGGGGCAGAAAGGTCTCCTCCAGGTCCTGCACTACCGGTTCCAGAAGGGTGGGGCCGAGCTGTACCGGCTCCTGGCCGAATTCCAGGCGCACCAGCTGAAGCATGTCGGCAAACAGGGTGTGGATGCGCAGGAGATTCCGGTGGCTCTTTTGCAGCAGTTCCCGGAGCCCTTCCCGATCCAGTTCACCCTCGCCTTTCAAGGCGTCGTCGTCAATGGCCATTTCCAGATAGCCCCGGGCGGAAAAAATGGGGTTGCGCACCTCGTGGCTGAGGGCGGCGATAAAGTCCTCCTGGGCCTGGTTCAACCGCTTCAGGTCGGCGATATCCTCCTGCAGCCGCCGAGCCATGGCGGCCACATCCCGGGTCAGGGCGCCAATCTCGTCCCGCCGGTCCGAATGCGGCAGCTCGGTTGCGTCGCCGCCGGTGATGCGCCGGGCCGCCAGGGCCAGGTCGCGGATCGGCAGGGTCAGACGGTCCGCCAGTATCCAGCTTGCCCCCGCCGTGGCCAGCAGGGCCAGCAGAATGCCGGCATAAACGATGTACCGGACCCGGGCCAGGGTTCCCCGGATGGCGGCCTCACTGGCAGTAATGCGGACATACTCCCGCTCGGCGGTAGGGGCCTCCCTCAGCGCGGCTATACCGGGGAAGGTGGGGGCGGTCGTGTCCTCCAAGGCGCCGGCCTGCATATAGGGCACCAAGTTGGCATCAAGGAGTTCCACCTGGTGACCGGTGTAACGGACATAATCGATCAGGACGTCATGAACAGCGGCGCTGTCAGTTT
>JACZSB010000326.1 GCA_022574435.1 Fidelibacterota bacterium | reverse complement strand
TATCAGGTAGTGGGCAGTGTAGACCCCCATGATCCCCATGATATTGCGCAGGGCGATCAGGTCGGAAATGGTGGGCTCTTCCAGGGGGTTATAGGTGAGGATGCTCAACAGGGTAAACACCGACACCGCCAACAGGAGAATGGCGAAAATTTCAATCCGGCGATTGGCTATAGACGAAATTTTAGTCACGGTGCACAGTTGCTCCCCGATGGAATAATTTCAGCAAAATTAAGCCCAATTTGGGATTGATTACGGCCATATTCTACGGGTGGGGTCAGCCCAAACATCCCATAAAGCTCCTCGATCCGCTAAAAACCTCTCCCCCTTCGGCTACGCTCAGGGCAGGCTCTTTACTCCGTAAAGCCCCTCTCCGCGTGCGGAGAGGGGACGGCCGCAGGACGGGGCTTGTCCTGAGCCCGGCGAAGGGGTGAGGTAGCCTTCCACAATCTTTATCTCCTCCGGAGCATGCCCCGCCACGCAGTGGCCTAAGCCAGCAGGCTGGTGCCCTTCACCAGCGGCGGCTTCACCACCTGGGCCCGGGCTCGCTTGCCCCGGATCTCGATCTCCAGGCCGCTGCCCGCTTTGGCAAACGGCCGGTCTACATATCCCAGCCCGATGCCCTGATTCAAGGTGGGCGATTGGGTGCCGCTGGTGACCCGGCCCACCGGCGCGTCCCCGGCCAATATGGTATAGCCGGGACGGGGGATGGCCCGCTCCTGCATCACAAAAGCCACCAACCGCCGCCGGGGGCCTTCCTCCTTGACCCGGGTCAACGCCTGCGATCCGATAAACTTACCCTTATCCAGTTTGGTGATCCAGCCCAACCCGGCCTCGATAGGGTTGGTTTGGGCGGTAATGTCCTGGCCATAGAGGCAATACTTCATCTCTAAACGGAGGGTGTCCCGGGCGCCCAGGCCCGCCGGTTGCAGCCCCACCGCCTCCCCCGCGCTCAGCAGATCGTCCCACAATCGGGGCGCTGTCTCGGGATCCGTATACAGTTCAAAGCCCAACTCGCCGCTGTAGCCGGTGCGGCTGACCAGCAGGTCCCGCCCATGGACCCGTGTTTCCCGGCAGTGGTAAAACTCCAGGGTATCCAGTTCGGCGCCCAGCACCTGGGCCACGATCCCCCGGCTGGCCGGTCCCTGCACCGCCAATAGCGCCACCTGGTCGGAGATATTCTCCAGGGTATAGTCTGCGGCGGCATTGGATTGCAGCCACTCGAAATCCTGGTCGATATTGGCGGCGTTCACCACCAGCAGATAGTGATCGGACCGGCGGTAAACCAGCAGATCGTCCACCAGGCCGCCGTCGGAATAGCACATGGCCGAGTACTGGGCCTGCCCCACCTCGAGCGTAGCCACATCGTTGATGGTAACCCGCTGGAGAAAGGCCAGCGAGCCCGGTCCGGCCAGGCGAAACTCCCCCATGTGGGAGACGTCAAATATCCCCGCGGCGCTGCGAACGGCTCTATGCTCATCGTTAATCCCGGTGTATTGCACCGGCATCTCGAAGCCCCCAAAGCCCACCATCTTCGCGCCCAGGGCCACGTGGCGGTCATATAAAGGTGTGCGCCGCAAACCGTCAGCCGCCACTGAGGGCCGCCCGGATCAGGTCTTCCACCCCCGGTTGGGCGCCAATACGTTTCAGGGCCGCCTGTACCGCCCGCCGGGCGTCGGGGTATTTGTAACCCAGGGTCACCAGGCTGCGGATAGCCTGCCCCACCGTATCGGCCGCCTCTCCTTCGGGCAATGGCCCCAATGATTCCCAGGCCGAATCGCCGACGGCCCCGTAGCGGTCCTGCAATTCGGTAATGATCCGCCGGGCCATCTTGGGGCCCACCCCCTTGAGGGCGGTGAGGGCCTCCTCGTCGCCGGTCTGCACCCGCCGGCGGAACTCCTCGGGCCGGGCTCCGCTCAATATGGAGATAGCCGTTTTCCCGCCGATGCCGCTGATGGACAGCAGGCTGGTGAAAACCTCACGCTCCTCACGCTCTAAGAAGCCGAACAGCTCCTGGCCGTCCTCGCGCATCTGGTGATAGATCAGCAGGGTCACCTCATCGCCGGGCTCGGGCAGCCGCTCGAAGGCGTTCAGTGTGATCCAGGCCTGGTAGCCCACACCGTGCACGTCCAGCACCACCATGCTGGGCTGCTTTTCCAGCAGCCGGCCCACCAGCCTGACGATCATGCCCGCAAGCCTTCCAGCCGCAGGGTTTGGTGATGGCAGATCGCCACCGCCAGGGCGTCCGAGGCGTCCAGCGGGGTGGGCGGCTGATCAATTCCCAATATGCGCTGCACCATGTACTGCACCTGCTCCTTGGTGGCCCGGCCGCTGCCGGTAGTGGCGATCTTCACCCTGCGGGGAGCATACTGGCCGATGGGTAGGTGGTGATGGGCCGCGCACACCAGGGCCGCTCCCCTTGACTGCCCCAGGATCAGAGCCGAGCGCGCATTGACCCCGTGAAAGGCCTCCTCAATAGCAAATTCGTCGGGATGGGTCAGATCTATGAGCTGGTCCAGGTCGTCGTAGATCACCGCCAGGCGCTCCCCCATGGTGGCGGCGGGCGGGGGCTTTATTGTGCCGTAGTCCACCAGGTGCGGCTGACCACCGTCGATGGATATGAGGCCGTAACCGGTACAGCGAATGCCGGGATCGATGCCGAGGATGCGCATCAGGCGGAAAAACCGGCCAGATCCGCTTCCAGGATGTCGCAATTGGAGGACACCTTTTCGATGTCCTCATTGTCGTCCAGAGCACTCAACAGTTTCAGCAGGCGCAGGGCATCAGCACCACCGATTTCCACCGTATTGATCGGCTCCAGCCCCACCTCCATGGCACTGACGGTAAAGTGCCGCTGCTCCAGCACATTCTGCAACTGGACAGCCTTTTCCGCCGGAACCAGGATCACAAATTGCTCCCCGTCGCGTTCGATATCCTCTGCCCCGTGCTCCACGGCCAGGTCGAAAAGCTCATCCTCGGTCACGTCCTCCGCCGGGATGGTGAGGCTGCCCCGGTTCTCGAACTGCCAGGCCACGCTACCCGATTCGCCCAGGTTGCCGCCGTACTTGGTCATCAGGTGGCGGATATCGGCCACGGTGCGCCGTTTGTTATCGGTGAGCGCCTCGATCAGGATAGCCGCGCCGCCGGGACCGTAGCCCTCGTAGGTGATCGCTTCATAACGCACACCGGGCAGGTCTCCGGTCCCTTTTTTGATGGCCCGCTCCACATTCGCCTGGGGCATATTGGCCGTCTTGCCCTGGGCGATGGCCATTCGCAGGCGGGGATTGGCGTCGGGATCGCCCCCGCCCAGCCGGGCCGCCACGGTGATCTCCTTGATCACCCGGGTGAAGACCGCCCCCCGCTTGGCGTCCGTAGCCGCCTTCTTGCGCTTGATACTGGCCCATTTGCTATGCCCGGACATAACCCTTCCTTATTCAGTTCCTGATCCAGGCATAATTTAAGAACAATCGTGCAGGTTATCAGCCTTCGTGGGGGTTACCTCACGACCGGAAATTGTGTTGTCGTTTGCTCCACTCACCACATTCACTCCGTGAAGTCCCCTCCCTCGCTGAGGGAGGGGATTTAG
>JACZSB010000325.1 GCA_022574435.1 Fidelibacterota bacterium | reverse complement strand
AAGGAAGGATCGGTAATATCAAATACCGTGAAACCGCCATATGCATCTACAGACAATAGGTTGTTTTCAATATGGGTTCCACTGTGGTAGGAATACCAGGCAACAAAATCAGACGGTGGAGTCAGACTTATGGAGTTGATCTTAATCGGTGACAGCGGATCGGATAGCCCATAGATCACCAGAGTATCGGGATATCCGACGAACATCTGCGTATCATGCACACTGAAGTTCCGCAGACCCTCCAGTCCGCTCAGGGTGGTTACTTTTTCAAGCGTACTCTTATTTAGTACTTCCAGCGTCGCCATATCCGGAATGTGAACAAAAAGATAGCCACCTACTTCTACAACAGTCGATGGTCGCATAGGATAACCAGAGTCCGGGTGCAGGAATTCTACTTGAGCAACGATCTGCGGTGTTGAGGGATTGGTCGTGAGATTCATTTTAAAGATATTGTACGAATCCCGAACCAGGACGTAGTCATCAAGAAAGACCAAATTAAAAATATCAGTATCCCCTGGACGGTAGCCCTCTAGAAGTGGTGTCAATTGCCAGCCAGCACCAACCGCGTAGATCGACAGGTTGCCGACACCAAAATTCTGTGCTGATTCCGATTCCATGAGCACATATAATAGATTGTCCTCTAATCCAACCACTCGGATTGCTCCCGGCAGAGAAATGTCGGCGCTGAAGTCGATTCCATTCCCCATGACATTGTAGACTCTGATAATGCCAAGTTTTTGAATGGGCACCAGCAACGTGTTCCCGAGGAAAAAGTAAGTTTCCCGAAACCAGCTTGAGTCCACGAAGGAATAGTCAATCGTCATATTCTCAAGACGGGGATGAACCATTACCGATTGAGTAGACACGGACTCGAAGATCCCGTCAAAAACCGTCAATTCTATCTCCAGTGATCCGGTTCTGAAGGGCGAAAATTGCGCCTGTCTGCCATTATCCAGGAGACGGATAACTCCTGGTCCTCTCCATATATAAATAAGGCTATCGTTTTCCGGATCACTGCTGCCGGTGGCGTTTACAAGAACAGAATCGCCCCACGTCAAGTCGGTGTGGTCTATCGTAAATTGAGCGGTAGGGGGCTGATTTGCCGTTGCACGTATATCAATAAAAGTGGCAGCTGTGCTTCCACCTGTCGTTGTTACCGCCACCGATACCCGATAATCTCCCTCTACATCCGGAGTAAGCGACGTTGATTCTGCCGCTGGGCTGGTCAGTTGGATCGTGCTACCTTCCGGAACCGATTCTAACGACCACACATAAGAGGCTATCAGCGCTGACTTATCAAGAGAAAGCCAGGCCGAATTCAATTCTGTCAGCTCAGCTAGCGGCACAACCGCTTCTCCAAGAATAGCAACGGCTAATCTGTTTGCGAGCAGCCCCTTGATGCTATTTGCTTTTCTCTTTAATCCGTTTATACTCGTCAAATAATCGAAATATAGACCCGTCCCGATGTCTCCCAGGAACGCAACGGTAACTTCTTGCGTGTCACCTAACGCCATTGTGAAGGGACCTGAACTGAATCCCATCCGCCGATCACCGGGAGGAAGGGATTGTCCATCAATCCAGCCCGTCCCTGCAAGGGGATTTCCTGAGAGAGGAAATGCCGTCGGTTCCCCGGTATTTGGATCAATCCACGGTAGGCCATTGGGATACTCGGGTCTCGGACGAAGTCCCAACATCAGATTATACCACTGAAGCGAGCCGGCATAAGTACCCAGATTCGGATCGCTATCCTCGGCACCGGCTGCGAACCATAAGAAGGACGTCATCGGTAAATTCTTGAATCCGGGCCGGGGGGCAAAGTCGAAGACAGCTATGTCGCCAGGACTGGGGACAATCGGTCCCTGGATGAACTGGTAGCCAATAACAGGCGGGGGAAGGTCAAAATATTCATACTCGCCGTCAGAGAAAGAACCGTTGTAGGCATAACCTAAGGAGAGGATAGTGTCGCAACCGACGTAATCGTCGGTATAGATCCCCACATCAGGATCGGACCAATGCGAGATGAACATACTATCGATGGTTGCCCAGGAAGGTGTATCGCCAGTTCCTTTGTAAATGATCCGGGCTCTTCTGAAGGTCATATCTCCAAACGGATCGTCTTCAGGACGGGCATAGCCCCACAGCGTCATTTGCAGTTCAATACCGATCGGTGGGGAACCATAGAGCGGAACACTGTTAATATCATTAGCGACATACCAGATGGTTTGGCCAGCACCTGGTATTCCGGGAATATCCACGAAAGGGTTATATTGGCCATCGTCGTTTATGTCCTCGTACGGAGCGCCTTTCTCGGCTGGCCACTCATTCCAGTCAGTTTCATATTGCTGCCGGATCTCCTCCTCGGACATAAAAAGCTCCCATTCCTCCTCGCTCAAATCGGCCGATTGCCAATCCGGCCGGACCCGCCAGATGCGGACATCGGTATTAGAGGGATCCTCAACTATCCCAGTCCCGATACCGAGAATCGCTCCGGGCAGCAGACCCGAAGCATATGTGCTGCCGTTGACGCGAATGGTTGGGGATTGACCGTTGTTCGAGATTCCGCCCCATAGGAATCCTTCAGAAAAGACGGCGCCGGCAGTCAGGCGCGGATAGGTGCCATTAATGCCACCACTTGGTGTATCCCATGAGAAGAAACCATCGCTATTCACCCAGGTGGTTATGTTGTTGATATTCAAAATGGTCTGGCGCGGTTGGCCAAGGATCGAGGTAGAATGATTTTGGCTGTTCTCCATGGCGGTCATCTGGCTGGATGCCAAGATGATTATGATGGTCAATACCGGCAGAGCATTGGTTTGCATCGTTGCTTTTGACTCCCCTACCTTGGATTAGCAGTACCCGTTTGGGCGTGCTCGCAGTCGTCAGAGTTCATGATCTTGTGGGTCTTCAAAACATATTAAGAATTTACGACTAAGAACTAGAAGGAATACAATTTGCGTTTCCAAGGATCAGTTCAGGCCTTACCTGAAGCAGCTCATCGACTGCATAGAGAACAACTCAAGCTACGACCTGACTCAATACTACATCACTTTATTGCATTGTCACTCAGCTCCCCCGTCTAAAACGCGCCGGACTCAAAATCCGGTATCCGCAAGGATGCCCGGTTCGAGTCCCCCCCTCGGCACGGATGTTTATGGGACGAGAAGCCTGTCCCGAGTCATACGAGGGAAGTCTCCCCCTCGGCACCCTTTGCTTACCGACCGTGAGCGGCGATTATTCAGGAGAAAAGGTATGTTATATGGTGAAATATTTCAACGGTGTCGTGCTGGTTTGATCTCACCGGTATAAACCTATCCTGAGGGTATTCTTTGTTCGCACTTGGCTGTTCGACCTACAGCTGCGCAAATCGAGATCGAAATCCCTGTAACCGACCTCCGAAACGATCCCATTCCCAGCAGCACATCACCGGCAGTGCCTATCCCTCGGTCGCCACCTTACCAATTGGCAGTCTCCTGATACGCACGCCCGATACCGCGAAGATGGCGTTGGTGAGAGCAGGGGTCGTGGGCGGCACGCCCGGTTCGCCAACACCGGTGGGGGCTTCGTCGCTGGGGATGAGCAGCAC
>JACZSB010000324.1 GCA_022574435.1 Fidelibacterota bacterium | reverse complement strand
GACCAGAGCTTCGTCGATCTTGCCGGCATCCTCAAGGTGGTTAGCATACCAATGATAGGCGGTGGCGTAATTGGGATCAAGCGCTAGGGCCTTCTCGAAATGCCGCAAGCCTTCGTGAAAACCGGCTGCGGTCATACCGAGGGTCGCGTGGGGTTGGGCTAGGTCGGGCTCCAGCACCAATGCTCTACTGGCCGCATGGCGCGCCAGTTTCGCGCTGGAATCAGATGGCCAGTAAGCATAGTATGGGGCGATGGCATAGGCATCAGCCAATCCGCTCCAGGCCAGGGCATTGGTCGAATCAAGGCTGATGGCTTTTTTGAATAAATCTATGGATGCTACCAAGTCGGAGCCCGTGCGCTTTTGCCACAGCTGACGGCCCCTAGCGTAAGCATCGAAGGAGGAGGGGTTAACCACCTTGGCCTGGCCGGCTCCGGCGCCGGATTTTACGCCGAGGTTGAGACCAATTTGACGGGCGATGGTCTGGGCAATTTCTCGCTGCAGGGTAAATATATTGACCAAGTCCCGTTCGTATACTTCCGCCCACAGGTGGCGCTCCGGTCTCATCCCTATCAACTGGGCATTAATGCGCACCTGATCGCCATCCCGATATACGGAGCCTTCCACAACAGCATCGACCCCAAGTTCGGCGGCGATGAGATCGGCACGTTTACCGCTGCCCTTGTAGTGCGCGGAGGAATTCCGGGATATGACCCGCAGTCCACTGATCTTCGAAATCTCGGTGATCAGCAGGTCGTGCATCGCCTCGACGAAAAACTCCTGGTCGGGGTCGTTCATCAGATTCTCCAACGGCAGCACGGCGATGGAGCGAATCTGCCCCGTTGGGCCATTGCCCCCGCCCCAGCGGCTCCACACACCAAAGGCGACGGCCAGTACGGCGATGACAATAAGCGCCCGGTTGGACGTGAGGGGCTTGCCGCTGCCGGGCTGAGCGCCACCCTTTTTCCCAGCGCCTGTCATGGGTCGATCAGTCCGCACGATCCCCTCCGGCGTCACGTCGAATACCCACGCCAAGCCCACAGCTAAAGGGAATCCTACTAGGAGCAGTATGATGATCAGGCTACCGATCCAATCGGGGATGTGGAGCGGTTCAAAGATACTGTCGATGATCTGGAACAGGACAAAAGCTACTCCGCCATACACCGCCGCCACCCGGAAGACCCGGCGTCGGCGGAGTTCTTCAATGAACGTTGAAAGTTTAGATTGCACGGCCATGGAATTGTGGTGGTAACCAGCCGGAATGTAAGTAATTATATATGTCGATAGCAAATGCCTTGCGCTTCCCAAAGGCTTGAAGTACGGGAACTTAGATCGTTCTTTTATCGGAGCTCCGTGCCAGCAACATTAGCTCCAATTTTTTCGTGGTGGAGATGCCGGTTATATTTAGGCGGCAGTTCTTCCTGGACCGGGAATTGTATTTGCAGAATCACCCACTTAAACCGAAGCATGCGACGAAGAAAGGACGTGCCGTCCGCTTTAAGCGGTTGATGGATGGGCATATTTCGACGCTGGCGTACTTAGCCTGGCAGCTGAGCGCCAGCAGGGCGTGCCCAGCCACGGGAGGGTTTTGGGTGACGAAGGGCTTGGGATAATTTAGCAACGTCGGTAATCTGCTGGTTAAACTTTGATATTCCGATATTCTAAGCGACGTTTAACTAGGACTCTCGGAATCCAATTGTAGCCCGATGGGCTATAAACATTCTCAATTGCAGACACTATTGTTCTACGATTTATTTTCTTTATAATTGGTAGCCCAATCTTTTTATACAAACCACTTTCGGATTTATTCCAAGTAGCCAGAAAGGTCATATTCTTTGAAATTGGAAAGGATAGCTCAGCGCTAATACTTAGGACTTCATCACGCTTAAGAATGAATACCGGATTATCTGAGGTAACAAAAAACTGGCTACTATCGGATACCAGAAAAATCCAGTGCATCTTAAGAATAATTGCTCGTGCTTTAGGTGCATGTTCAGGATCGAATGTTATTCCCCATATCTCATCCGCTGAAATTTCCTTTATAGCATTAATCATTCCCTCTTTTACATCAAGTAATTCGGTTTCCCTCTTAGGATTTTTCTTGATCTCATCTGATATCTCACGTTTGACTTTATAGGCTACTTCTCGTTTCCCAGTTGGCATAAGATCAATAATTCTCTGTTTTCCGGAAGGTCCTCTCTTCTCTAGATTTAGTACAAAGTCAACAAATGATAACCTCGCATTTTCGTCAAGTTCGATTCTGTTAAGTATTTTCCTTATTGAATCACTTGCAGGGCCTTCAATCTTAGTTGAAAGAAGTAATTCTGTGTCTTCAGAATAAAAATCCTTTCCCACGCTAATATTTTCTGGACCTGTGACAAAATTACCTCGCTGACGAGAATAGTTGAAAATATGCCCCGTATTACTCTGAAAGTGTTTTAAATAAAATTTCGGCATTATATGGCTTCTAACCACGGCGAAGGCTATTTATTACTATTTTCTTTGGGCTCTCTAGTCACTTTTGTCCGCTCAATCAACATCTTAAACAATTTTTCGACCATTATCTCGACACGAAGCTCGTTTCGTTGTACCTGGGTTAGATCTTCAAACGGATTCAAGAATAAATCATGCCTCATACATGATCACTAGCACTTCCTGTTCATCCTGTAGACCGTATTTGTCCCGAAGAGCAAGATTAGAAACTATCTCAAGGAAGATCTGCATCCCTGATCCTATACGCCTAAGAACCCAGCAAAGAAGTTCCTGCCTTGAGATGACGACTCTTAAATGCGCTCGCCATACCTGCGCATTACCCCTATCCGGTTGATTTTTCATAGGCGCGATAGAGTTATTTACGAACTTGTCTTGAGGAATAACGAAACAGGAAGGGATTATGCCCGTATCAAGAAGAGGGATTCTCTCTGTCTTCCATTGGTTATTATTTTCAGCAGGGTAGCCATCGTTATCGATACGAACGTTCAATGTACCGGGTTGCAGCTCTGTTGGCCAATCTTTCGGCGCCTCCTTCAATTCATCTCGACCGGGGATTATCATATCCGAAAACATACCAGTCCCTTTAGCAATCACGCCATTGAATGTATGGACCTTATTTAGAGTTGGGGTCCACATAGGGTCTATTAGAAGTGCAAAAGCCCGTATTATATTGTGGGAAGTATACTGTCCTGGATGAGCATTGCTCCGGAGGAGGGACTCGAACCCCCAACCTAGTGGTTAACAGCCACTCGCTCTACCAATTGAGCTACTCCGGATTCCAGCTGCGCCAGTGACGCGCGGCAAAGTTAATTAGAGCCGCTGGAAATTGCCAGACCTCCCCGAGGTGAATCATGCACAAGCCGCGGAGCCGTTAGACTTTCCTTCAATCACACTCCAATCCAGACATCGGTCCCCTCCCCCAGCCGTCCCGCGACGCAGGCAAGTGTTGAAATGCGAGCATCCATCCCGGGGATTTATACGGCTCGGCCTTAAGTATTGTACACCGTAGCCTAAAATATTTAGGCTAGAATACTAGATATAATAAAATAAATACGCTTATCTACTATTGCACCTATTATATTTCACCTTTCATAAACCA
>JACZSB010000323.1 GCA_022574435.1 Fidelibacterota bacterium | reverse complement strand
GCCCGATAGCATAAACCCCAGATTTCTCGTCGGCAATAGAGGAGTGGGCCCTACAAGAGTCGAACTTGTAACCAACGGATTATGAGTTCTTCGTGGATACGTCGACAAATGAAATTACGTATCCGGCCCGTATCCGGGAATCTGCAGGTGATAGCGCGGGAAAGGCTATTTCAGCATCATCATCTTAATCGATTTTGTATACTGGGCCGTGATTAACCTGACGAAATAGATACCCGAAGAAACTTGGCGGCCTGTTTGGTCCCGGCCATTCCAGAGTAACTCGTAGTAACCGGGGTTCAGGTAGCCTTCGTTGCGGCTAAAAACCTCCTGGCCCAGGATGTTGTAGATCACCAGAGCCACTTGTGTTTCCTGGGCAATCTCATACCTGATCCGGGTGGTAGGATTGAAGGGGTTGGGGAAGTTTTGGTGCAGGGTAAAGGACTTGGGAACCGGAGGTATAGTAGAGATTATCTTGAAAGCTGCTCCTTGGATGATCGTCATGGCGCTATCGGATTGAGCGATGGCATATTCAAAGGGCGTGTGGATCTCAGTCTCCATAAGTACCGAAAACTTGATTAGTCCAAACTCATGGGCCAACGCCGGTCCCCCGTCAGAAAAATCGATCAACTCCAGCATCAGGAAACCGGTTTCCGCATCATAATAATCCAGCACAACCCACTTATCCTTTTCCTGATCTGGAATGCCTTGAATCTCAAATCCTTCATACGTAAGAATATCAGGATCCAATAACAGTTTGATTTCTAAGGCTGGAGTAGTGATTTGCTCCGTCAGACTAACACTTATGGCGAATTCACGCTTCGTAATTTTATCCCAGTTTTTATCGTCATAAACTGGTGTGAGTTGGATAAGGGTATCCCCATACACGCTCTTGTTTAAACTTTCAGCCAGCAACGACATATTGGCACTGATGGACCAATCCCACATACGGGCCAGCACGGCCAGATCAGCAATATCCAGCTTGCCGTCGGGAATCACTCTCAGGGCTGGGATATCTCCAACGACCGGCGACAACTCAAAATCCAGGAGTTGGGGAGAAGAGAACCAGGCCGTCCTGAAGTAGACCAGATCGGAGAACCCTACGACCCCATCCAGGTCATAGTCGCCTAATACCGTGGTATAGTAGCTCCAGGAATAATCATCAGCCGGGGAACCATCGGGGTCACCATTTCCGTTGCCATCCAGGGAGACACCGTTTGTGTCGGCAATGTTCGCAGTTAAGGTAACTTTAATCGTATCTAATGAGCTCATCGGCAGATCGGGTACAATCACCAGGTGCGAGTCCATCACTGTGGCACTGGCTATGGACGGGCTGAATTTGCCGCCGGTCAAGCTTATCTGTCCGGTTACGGTCGCCGCGTCCAACGGGCGGGTCAGGGTCACCCGGATCGTATCCCGCCAGAAGCTCAGCGTTTCGCGAGCCGGGTAGACACTGATAACCCGGGGGCCGATCTCGTTATCGATATGGATAACAGTAGTGTCACCGATACCGGTGTCAAGATCGGATACCTGCAAACGCAGCCAGACACTATCGACGTCCATATGGGGGAGGTCGACAGCAGTGTCCCAATACAGTGTGTCCTGGTAATCCTGTGGTCTGATCCTGGCCCCGGGATTCACCAGGGTGGCTTCGGTCCATGTTGCGAGGCGATCGGTGGAGTAGTCTACCTGGAAGCCCAGTGTGTCCCCTTCGGGATCTGTGATACGGTAGGGGATGGGTAGCAGGCCGGCGTACTCATCATAAGCCAGTGTAGTGGTGATCCGGGGCGCCCGGTTGTTATCCAGATGGAAAAAGCCGGTGCTGTCGGCCAGGCCCGCCCGCCAGTTATCGAAGGGGATTATTTTCAGCCTGACTTGCGCCCAGTCCCGGCCGGGCAGGTCCGCCCTGGAATCCCAGGCCAAGGCGGGCTGATACTGACCAGCCGCGAGGCCGGTGGTATCGCCAATCAGTGTGGCCGGCGCCCACGCACTTTGATCCACGCGATAATAACCCTGTACGCTTAATACGTCGGAAGTAGGATCGCTCAACACCACCCCCAGTCCCACGGTATCCGAATACTCGGGTATGGTGTACTTGAGCGTGAGTGCCACGGCGTGCCCGAAGTAGTTATCGAGGTGGAAACTGGCCGTCGTGTCAGCGGTACCCGTATCGGCGTCAACTGGCACGAGCAGCAGTTTGGCTGTCGTGATATCGACCCCCGGCAAGTCTGTGCCGCTGTGCCAGATCAGGGTACCCTGAGTTGCCGTCAGATCGGTTGTCGTGCCGCTGGCGCTAGCCTGCGACCAATTGTCCCCATCATCGCTGGAATAGTACAAGGTCACTGATAGAGTGTCGTTCTCAGCATCCGAGAGCTGGTACGAGAACGGAAAATCCCCGGACTGCTCGCCGACCAGGTCGATTGCCGTGGCCACCGGCGGCAGGTTATTGTCCAGGTGGAAGGGCCCCGTATAGGCGTATGGCCCCCAATGTCCATCCCAGGGTCGCACCCTAAGCAGTACAGCAGCATGGTCGATACCAGCCGTATCGAGGCCGGATTGCCAGGTGAGAATTCCCGAATAGCGGGTGGTATCCAGATCTGTCGTCTCACCGCTGATGGTTCCCGCGGTCCAACTAGCGGAATCGTCCAGGGAGTATTCCAAGTACAAATCGACTGTGTCGCCCTCATCATCCTGCAGCGCGAAACTAACCTCGATAGCCCCGGATAATTCTCCCCCGGGAATGGTCAGCGTCAATATCTGCGGAGCGCCGATCTGATCGATGTTGATAGTAATTGTATCCGCGAGACCAGTGTCGGCATCGGTGGGGATGATCCGGAAATATATATCTCCGACGAAATCCGTCAGGTTACTGTCTGAGTGCCATACGATCGAGTCCCTGGCTACCGTAATCCCGGTAAGGTCTCCCGTCACGTTAGCATTTTGCCAGGCAGCCGTGCCAATCTCCTGGAACTCGGCCAGAATGGTGATGCGATCACCCTCGGCATCTACCAGGTCAAACCATATGGGAATGTCCCCTATCCATTCACCGGGCAGGGAATCGATGGCCACGGACGGGGGGGCATTGTTATCCGCCTGGAAATAGCCTGTGGTATCCGCCGATCCCGGGTCATTATCTGCCGGCGTTAGGTACAACCGGACGGCCGCCAGATCCTGCCCTGCCAGGTCGGAGGCGCTGTTCCAGGTCAACGCACCGGTATAGACAGTTACGCCTAGAGTATCCCCGCTTACGGTCGCAGGCAGCCAGGTGAGGCTGGAATCAACGGTATAGAACAGGCTAATGCTCAGGCTATCCGTCTCAGCATCGGATAGGGTATAGCTCACCGGGATATCGCCGGTCTGCTCGCCGGTTATGCTTGCTAGTGTGACCGATGGCGCCACATTATTGTCCAGGTGAAAGGCGGCGGTGGAGTCGGGTGAGCCGTCGGCCCAGCCATCGGAAGGCACCAGCTTGAACCGGACGCTGTCATCCACGCCACCCAGATCAACCCGGGAGGCCCACACCAGGGTGTCGGTGTAATTCGATGAGTCCAGGCCCACCATGATACCTACTAGCGTGGCGGGCTCCCAGGCTCCTCCAC
>JACZSB010000040.1 GCA_022574435.1 Fidelibacterota bacterium | reverse complement strand
GCCGTATCCAAAACCGTAGCCCCCATAGGGCTCCCAATACCAAGGGTCGTAAAAATGATCGAACCAGGGGTCCCAGGCATAAGAGTTCCAGCGGTATTCCCACGACCAGTATGGATCGTACCACCAATTGTCGTACACCGGGTTCCGGCCGTACCACGGCAGTTGGCTCCATTGGCGCCGGTAACTTAGCCAGTAACGCCGTCCATAGGGCCGGTAGTGGTCGGGGCCGTAGAGATGATATACCAGGTTGTATTGAGAGCTAAAATCTCTCTGGAATCGATCCCCATAATACCGGTTATTTCCAGGCTCGGCGCCAAAATGTTGTGCTGCAGGTCGGTTGGGTCGTTTTCGTTCAGCACCAGGCTGTGACCTGTCAACTATGATCGGTGTGAGGCCGTCGCCCGATTGGTTGGAGTGAAAGCCCGGAAAGTGAGGGTCTTCCCCTATGGGGGAGGTGGCCGCGCACCCCGCCAGGAGCAATCCGCCCATTATTGGCAACCAACGATATGGAATCCGCTTAGCCATTCAGTTCACCACAGCGTAATCTAGTGCCGGAGCTGCTGTAATCCAAATAATACCGTACTAAATAGCAAACTGGAACAGTGGGGTGAAGTTCCGCGGTAGTATGCCCCTATCGTTCCCAACCGACGGGGTATAGCCGATAGCGCGGGTCGTGATAGGGGGTCATTTCGTAGAACCAGCGCAAGCGGGCCTCGGGATCGGCGGCGAAGGCCGGGTCGTCAGCCAGTTTGGCCCGAAAGCGGGCTCGAAGATTGGGGGTGGCGTCAATCATCCGTTGGGCCAGCGGTATCATCACGTACTGTTCCACGTACTCGGTCGATTGGAAGATCTCCAGGAAGAAGCCCCATTGGAAATAGGAATCGGGGGAATCCGGTTCCAGCAGCATCACAGCCAGATCGCCCAACGGCTGATCAGTGGGGATGCGCACCGAGCCGGCGGGGAAGATCTCCCGGCGCCGCTCCACCACGCCGCTAGCGGTCACCCGGACGTGTCCCTCGTAGGCTTCATCGGCCAGTTGGTAACTGCTGAAGCGCATCATTTCAACCTCCACTTCCCGCGGCCGCTGCATGCGGTCCATATAGATGCCGTGCATGGCCAACCGGTCGATCACCTCATTCCAGGCCGGGGGTAACCAGTAGGCTCGAGGGCGCCGGGCGGTTGCGGCGGGCTCGGTGAACCGGCGATAGGGGACCTGGAGGGTGATCGGCTCTCCGGTCCAGCGCAGCTGTTGTTGGCCGCTGACCGCCGAGCGGTATGTACGCCATTGGATCGCTAGAAATTCGATTTTGCCGCTGGGGCCGGGTGTTTGCCGCCAATCCAACGGTACCATGGCCGGCTCCCGGGTGCGGTCAGCCAGGATGGCTCGCTGCAGCTCCTCGCCCTGGGTGGCCAGCAGGCGCAGGGAGGCCTCCAAAAGCACGTAGGTGCCCAGTACCCGTTGGCGGAACGGCTTGAGGGAATGATTTTCCACCAGCACCGTGGGCAAGTGCCGGACATCGCCGTAACCGTTGGAAAAACGGGGAGTGGCCTGCCATTCCAGCAGACCGGCCCGGGGATTCTGCTTGTCTATGGCAAAAATCAGGGGACCAGGAATGTGGCCGCGGGCTTTCAAGGCGGCGCTAACGGTGGGCGTGAACCATTCATCCAGCCAACGGGCGCTCTCGGGGGACAGTCCGTGCTGACCATTGTAGCCGAAAGTTATATCGTACTGATAATCCATGCCGTCGGTAACATGAATATCGAGGTACAGGTCCGGGTCCCATTGATTGAGGGCCTGCACCAACAGCTGCATTTCCCGAGTGTCGAGCTTGGCGTAATCGCGATTGAGGTTCAGGTTACGGGCGGTGGTGCGCCAGCCGGTCTCCACCGGTCCCCGCTGGTTGATACGTCCAAAAGGGGCCAACCGCTCGTGGCCGTCCACGTTGAGGATGGGGATCAGCAGAAGGTTGACACTGTCGAGTAGTCCGGGATGGGCGCCGGCTATAGTCAGGTCGCGCAGGATCATCAGGCCGGCGTCCTTGCCGTCAATTTCTCCGGGATGGATACCCGCCTGCACCAGCAGGGTGGGACGGCCGTTGGCTTTAAGGTCGGCCACTGTGGCTACGCCCTCCTTGGTGACCACCACCAGCCAGATATCCCGCAGTTCGGGACTTTTTCCCAATGAGACCAGTTTGACCTGCGAGCTGGCGGCCGCCAGTTTCTCCAGCCAGGCTATAGTTTCACCGTAGCGGGGAGTGCTGGTCAACCCACTGCGCTCGGCCGGGGTGATCCAGGGATGGTCGTCGCCGACAATCAACTTTTCGCTGAGGCCGTGCCAGGCTAGCTCCGGCGGCAGGGGGGCGCTCCAGTCCTGGCCCAGAACGGCGGAAAGTGCCAACGACAGGGTCATAATAGCCGGCAGCAGTCGGCGTTGAATGGTGAAGGACAGTTTAGGCATAGGCGAAAAATCCTCCGGCTGATTTGGCTTCCCAGAGCCTGATGCTAAGCCCGTGAGCGGCGGGGGACCAATGACGTGGAGATTAGACCGGCAGTGGTGCCGGTTGACGGGAACGGCTAGCTGCTCTTCAGTTTGAGCTCTATATAGTCTTTCACCGCCTGCTCCAGCAAGTCCAGTGGCACCGGTCCCTGTCCCAGCACCGCGTCATGGAAGGCCCGCATATCGAATCCGTCTCCCAACGCCTCCCGGGCCTCCCGCTGCAACTGGTCGATTTTCACCGCCCCGACCCACCGGGCTAAAGCCGTCCCGGGATCGGCGCTCAGGCCGTTAATTTCCTCCGACATGCGGTGGGCAGGCAGAGTAGTATGTTCGGCCAGGTAGTCCAGCGCCTGCCGGCGGTCCCAGCCCTGACTGTGGATACCGGTGTCCACCACCACCCTCACCGCAGCCAACAGCCGCCGTGTGAGCCAGCCGTAGCGAGCGTAAGTATTTTGGTAAAGACCAATATGGGGGCCCAGTGACTCGGCATACAACGCCCAGCCTTCGGTGAAAGCAGGGACTTTTAAATATTTTCTAAATGGCGGAAGTCCTGCCATTTCATTAACCAAGGCCTGCTGCAGGTGGCGCCCTGGTAGGCCATCGCCAAGGGCCTGAGCCTCCATGTTCCAGATCGGCCGCTCGTCGTGGTAGAGGGTATTTACCATGAATTGTCCCACACTGTTACTGCCTGTCAGCTGGTACGAGGTTGCCGGCAACCTGGGCGCCAGGTGGGCCGGTACTTCCACCACCGTCAAGTCTGCGGCAGGCAACCGGCCGAACAACCCGCCCAGCCGCCGCTTCAGGTGATCGAGCAGCTGGCGGTAATTTTCAACCAAGGCCCGTGGCGAGCGGTGAAACAGGCTGGGACTGTTTTGTAGCGACCAGGCGAAGGTGGTACGGTCCTCGATGAAACCGAGCGATTGCTGGATGCTGTCGATCTGCAGTTCCAGCCGTTGCACTTCAGTCTGGGCCTGCCCGTTCAGCTCACCGGGATTGAATCCCTCACCGGCATAGACTTGCAGCAGCAGCTCGTAGCGGCGTTTCCCCTGCGGCAGAGACGGCAGGCCTATATCCTGGCGGCAGGCTGGCAAATACTCGTTAACGATGAAAAGATAGAAATCCTTGAAGGCCGGGATGACATGCTCATCGAGGGCCCGGCGGGCCTGCCCCCTCAGATCACGGCGCTCAGCAGTCGAAATGACATCCGGGAAACTAGTAAATGGGTGGTAAAACGGGTGGTCCTCGATCCGTACCTCGAACTGCTCGCGCAACAGGTAAGTGGCCTGGCGCATGGGATTGCGGGCCATGACCACACCGGCGGACATCCCCTCTCGTAGCAGCGCAGTAACTTGCTCCAGGTAGCGAGGCACTTGCTCCAGCCGTGCCAGGTAAGCTCCATAGTCGCTGGCGGTCTCGAATGGAAAACGGGCGGCCATGCGAGGCAGATCGATATGCGGACCAACCACCTGAGAGAAGGCCAGCAGATGGGAACTCAAAGAAAAATTTTCAATGGCCACCTCTACTTCCCGGCGGAGCAGATCGTAGGTAACCCGGTCGCCGGGGGCCAGGCGGGTGCGGGGCACTTGCTTCAGGTCCTGGAGCAGTTTCTGCCGGTAGACTTCCCTTCGTTCGAAATCTTCCACGCTCAGATCGTCCAGCCGGTCATTATACCGCTGGTCACCAATGGAAGTGGCAAATTGGGGGAATTCCAGAAGACGCCATTCCCAATAGGTCTCGGTGAGCGTTTGCAGCTCGGCAGTAGCAGCGGCGGACCGCCCTGACCCGCATGACAGGCTGACGGCAATCATGGCTGCCGCCAAATACCAAGGTAACCTGCGAGTAGTGGCCAGCCGCCTTTGTCCAATGACGCCGGTCAGCATCCAACGGTCCTGATAATCGCTGTAACCATATAAACCAAATTAGGGCTACAAAACCGGTGAAGGGAACGCCGAACCGCTGAGAGGTTCCGTCAGTGTGGTGAGAAACCGTAATTTTGCCCGCTTACTTGGGTATCATTTGATTATATTTCAGCAGTACCCCGACCGTGGCCGGCTGCTTCAGTAGGGAGGTTCACCCCAGCATGCACAGGCCGCGGAATATTTGCCGGCGACTATAAATTTAGTACAGGTGGGTCTGTTGTTCGTAAGTAGAAAATTAGCTCTAATGCCGGCGCGGAAAAAGCCGATAAGGAGTGTAGGTCACCGGCTGTTGTATTACATAGTCTAAGGAGGGATCATGGCGATCGAGTTTCACCCCGATGTTGTCTCTGCCAGCCTTAAGCAGATTGAGTCCACCAGGAAAACTAAATCAGCCCAGAGCAGCAGCGCTGACACAAAAGCCACGCCGGCCGTGCCAGTTCAATATGCCCTGATGGAGTTCTATAACATCCACGGCCTTATGCAGACCTCAAAAGACGGCTCGGGCACCCTGCTGGATGCATTCTTGGAGACCAAAAAGGTAATCAATGAGCAGGCCCTGCTCCTCAGATCCATTTTTACCGGCGCTAACCAGTTGGCTATGGATCAAGCCATTGCCGCTGAAGGAATACCTGAAGACTGGAATATAGTAAATACCGCCGGTAGGATATTCGCCATTGCTCTGATGGGATACCAGGAAGGCAGTGACCGGGAACTATTCACTGAGAAGGCCACCGCCATGATCCAACAGGCCTACAACGATGTCGGTTCGCTGCTGGGTTTTGAATTACCGGAGCTGGTACTGGACACCAGGCAGGCGGTACTGAACGGCCTGGCACAGTTTAAGGATGGTACTGCTCCGAGCGAGATTTCTTTCGAGTAGGTTCCAGACCTGCGCCAATACCCCGGCACCAATCAGGCAAACTGGCTGCCACGCCACTTGATTCCGTGTAAGACTGCATCTGGTCTCATCTAAGTGTAAATCGAACAGATTGGGGAAAGTTGTAAGCCTTCCCAATCATTTTCCAGATGGTCTGCTATCCGGATAACCTCCTGTTTGCCCAATATTTTGGCCACCAGGTGGAGATCATCATCTATTTCCCTCGAGACACAGATAGCAGTGACTAAAGGATTAGCCACCGGCGAGTTTCGGTTTATACACCCGAGTTCAGCCTCTAAAAACAACGGATTGTCAATGTGACTATTGCATAACCGTACTGACATGGAAGCCCCCTGGTTGAGAGATCAGAGGGGTTTTTAGATTTGTCGCTACCTTGCGTAACGGTTTCCACCCCATTAGACGCGGGCTTCAATTCGCTGTTCTACTGTCAATTAAATGCACTTCGGGGCGGTGAAACGGGGTTGGACGCCGTCTTTCACCGCGTATGATTTTTCCAGTGGTGACCGTTTTAACCATCTATATAATGTGACCGTCATGTATTGATAGAGTAAAGGATGTTTCAATACCATCCGTTTAAGCTTGGATTTGCAGAATATAGTGTTTAATTTGGCAATTAGTTAATAACTGTACGAAAGTGGATTTTCCTCAGCAATTGATAAATGATTTCGTTGCTGTAGTTGTACCTGAACAGCATTTTATTCCGGTATAGGTTAAAGTGGTTTTGACTGACGCCACGAGACTTCGGCAACCTGCCCCGGGCGATGGGCCGGAAACCTTCCAGGCCATTGATCCGGTATCACCCGTGGGCAGTTTCAATGCTGTGAGGGATGGGCCGGCGCTTATCACGGAACAAAAGCGACCAGCAGGACTAGAAACGGCCGGCTTTGAATACACGTCCCTTTGCAGAAAAATAATTGATGTCAGCCATCACGGTTTCGCCAGAGACATTGTCCGCCACGGCGGCAAATATCCTGACCTGGCGCTCCAACAGCCCAAAGACCTTCGCTTTGCCTCGAGAACCACTGCCGCGAGTTCCCCCGCGTTTACCGCCCAGGTAACTCGCCTTACATTTGACCTCACCCGACAATTTCTAACACTTCTGGCTCGGATAGGCCGTGATTTTCTGGGGGTATTGCGTGTATCTGCTGCCTACCTGGGGATAACCACATCCCAAGTCCGGGGCCGCTATGCTGGCCGGTATCTCCAGGCTGAAATAATGCCGGACCAGCAGGTCATAGCCCTGTTTCTTTGGGCTGTATTTACGCCCGCCGCTACATTAGAATCGGTGACGAAGGACCATTGTAATTGCGATGTCCGGAGGCTGACAAAGTGAAGATCAACCCTAAAAATGGTTAAATCGTCTATGGTCGCCCCATCCCCATTTCTGCTTAGAAGGCCGATGCAATTCCGGCAATCTAACGCCATCAGCACAACGATTCATTTCCGTGGCAATAATTTGACCTTCCATAAACTAACCTCATAGGAGGAGACATGTCGAATACGAAACTAGCAAGATGGACTCTCTATCCGCTGATAGGCGCCCTGGGCATCAGCATAATTTCCTGCTACAATGGCAGAGGTAATGGTGGAGGGGCAAATATGCCTAATAAAGAGGTAGTGCCAATTGTCGATGGGGTTGGGATGTTTCCTACCCGGACAGAGCTGCCTCAAGCTTGGGATGACGTGATAAGAGACGCGTTCTGGTTTACCAGCCAAGGTTCGCAGATGATTCCTTACAACTGGTTCACCTGGTTGGAGCAGGCCGGCAGTGATCAGTTATTTCGCACTGCTGAGCATATGGATGCAATGAACTACCTGCCAATGGAATCGAGTTCCACCAACCCGTCCGGATTACCCATCGGCTTCGCCTTGGATTATGATAAAAGCACAGGTCAGGCCTGGATGGGCTTCACATGTGCGGCTTGCCATACCAATCAGGTTAACTATCAGGGCACTAAAATATTGGTGGAGGGTGCCCCGACGCTCGGCAATATGGTTATGTTTTTGAACAAACTTTTATTAGCCATGGAGAGCACTTCCAGCGATGACGCGAAATTCGAGCGCTTCGCCCGCAATGTGCTGGGCGATTCCTACAGTGACAAAACGAAGGCTGCCCTTCACACTGCGCTGTTTGAACAGGCCGAAGCCCTCGCCGAACGCCTACAGATCAACAGTGTGCCGACTCCTCCCTATCCACCGGACTACACCAGCTTCGGCCGGCTTGATGCCTTCAGCAATATTGAAAATGCTGCCACCGTATTCGCACTTGGCGACCTGAGTAATGGCACACTGATCAATGCCCCTGTGTCGTACCCGTTTTTATGGGGCACCCATCAATCGGATGTTGTGCAGTGGAATGGCGCGGCGCCAAACACTCCATTGATCGGCCCCATGGTGCGCAATATCGGCGAGGTGGTCGGTGTGTTCGGCCATCTCAAAATTGATCCTGCTCATTGGTGGGAAATTTGGCAATGGAAGGACAGCTATACCTCTACCGTAAAATTTGACGGACTTGGAAATTTGGAATTTTGGGTTAAGGATCTGCGCTCGCCTCAATGGCCCCAGGATATTTTCCCACCAATCGATTCGCAACTGGCTGCTCGAGGAGCGGGTCTATACCAAACAAACTGCTCCGGTTGTCATCAGGTTGTTCCCCGCGATGAGGAAGGCCAAATCTACCAGGCAAAGATGATATCACTCGATATCATCGGCACCGACCCTAATATGGCCACCCATGCCGCAACGAATAAGGCTAGAACATTGGCTTTAAAAGGGAAGCAAAAACTGGTCCTCTTCGGGGGCAAATTTGGGGCTGAGGCTATCTCCCTGGACATTGTAGCCAATGGAATAGTGGGGGTTATCCTCGAAGATCCCATTGCCGTATTAGAGGGAGCCCTCATCACGGAGCAGGATGTAGGCGCCGATTTGACCAACGAAGAATCGCTGCGTCGCATGACGCAATTGCTGGAAGAGCACTTTGGTCCGAAGACAGATCCCGGCATTAGCTACAAGGCTCGTCCCCAGAACGGTATCTGGGCCACGGCGCCATATCTGCATAATGGTTCCGTACCAAACCTTTGGGAGTTGCTGCAGCAGCCTGCGGATCGAGTTATGACTTTTTACGTGGGCAGCCGGGAGTTCGACCCCGTTCGGGTTGGGTTCAGTACGGATCAAGAGGGCAACAGCGCGCTGTTCCGGGTACTCGACGATTCAGGCCAACCAATCTCCGGCAATTCGAATGCTGGACATACATATGGCACCAGCCTTATAGAGAATGATAAATGGGCGCTGATTGAATACATGAAAAGCTTGTAAGCAAATTGCTACTACCTCAGGGAGTTGGCATTGAATCGCATATCATCACAGATCAATGAAATCAAATCTCATTATACAGCCATCGTCATCGGTTCCGGTTATGGCGGTGGCATTGCGGCCTCACGTCTAGCGCGGGCAGGTCAATCCGTCTGCGTGTTGGAACGCGGCAAAGAATACCTCCCCGGTGATTTCCCCGATACTCTGCGAAAGGCAAGGAAAGAAACGCAAATCGACCTGCCCAAGCATCATATAGGTTGCGCCACCGGCCTGTTTGATTTTCGCGTAAACGATGACATTCACGTTCTTGTAGGGTGTGGACTAGGTGGGACTTCGCTGATCAATGCAAACGTCGTTATTAAGGCCGATCCCCGGGTTTTTGAGGACCCCGCCTGGCCAAATGAACTGGTCGGCGATATAGATAAAGGCCTTGCCCAAGGATATGAGCTGGCTCGTGAAATGCTATCACCTCAGCCTTATCCCGATTCGCCACCCTATCCCAAACTGAAAAAACTGGACGCCATGGAGAAGTCTGCCCGGGCAATGGGAGAAAAGTTTTACCGCCCCGACATCGCCGTAAACTTTAAGGAGTATGAAGATGGGGTCAACCATGTGGGCGTCCCCCAAACACCTTGCATTAACTGTGGCGATTGCTTCTCAGGCTGCAACCATACTTCTAAAAATACGGTGCATATGAACTATTTACCCGACGCCTGGAATCATGGCGCGGAAATATTTACTGAGACGAGTGTCCAATACATTTCTAAAAAGGGCAACCGATGGTGGGTGCATTATACGCTGGTTGGCAAGGAAAACGAAAGTTTCACAGCCCCGGCCATAGCGGTAAGCGCAGAAATAGTAATCCTTGCAGCCGGATCGCTTGGTAGCACGGAAATACTTCTCCGGTCAAGGGAAAGAGGCCTGAATCTATCGAATAAACTTGGAGAAAATTTCAGTGGCAATGGGGATGTCCTCGGTTTTGGGTATAATACCGATCAGAAAATCAATGGAGTTGGATTAGGCCATAGAGTCCCGGATGAAAAGGCCCCAGTGGGTCCCACAATCACCGGGATCATCGATACCCGGGCAAGTGCCGATAATTATAAGAATGGGATGTGTATTGAAGAGGGGGCGGTACCAGGCATGGTGTCGAGTCTGCTCCCGTGGAAGTTATTTCTGCTGGCGAGTTTTTTTGGGAAGGATACCGATAGAGGCTTGATTGATTTCATCAGAGAATCCGCCAGAAAGCTGGTAAGTATCATTAAAGGGCCCTATTTCGGTGCTGTGGCCAATACCCAGACCTACTTGGTGATGACCCATGACGGCAGCGATGGGATCATGGAATTGAACTATGACAAGTTGCGGATTAAATGGCCCGATGTTGGGCGGCTACCTATATTTAAGCAGGTGAAAAAACGACTCACCCAAGCTACCAAGGCATTGGGCGGCACGTTTATTCCCAATCCCATTTGGTCTAAACTATTTGGTCACAATTTGATTACCGTGCATCCCCTGGGTGGCTGTCCCATGGCTGATGATGCTTCCTCGGGCGTGGTGAACCATGAGGGGCAGGTTTTCGATACTTCCAATGGCAATGATACTCTCCACGAAGGTCTCTATGTCATGGATGGGGCCGTTATTCCTACATCTATCGGGACCAATCCCCTGCTCACGATCTCTGCCATTGCAGAACGCAATATCGCCCGACTGGCCAAGAAACGTGGCTGGACTATTGACTATAAACTTCCATCCCAGCCTAAGAAAAAGGTCTCGACGTCCAAAGCCTAGCATAAAATTCACTAAAACCATGACAGGCGATTATTTAACAGGGGTCACTGAAAACAATATCGAAGCGGCTAAACGGAGTAAGAAGGATAAATCGCGAATACGAAAAACTGTCGTGACCAAATACTCCGTATTAGAGAGCATAACAATTCTTAATCAACCATAAAAAGGATAGCCGATCATGAGCAGCATCAGACCGCCAGTCTAGGACAGATTGTAGGCCACACCACTGCTAACTCTAGACGCCTGTGGATTTGGGGAGGAGAGCCGGCTGATGATGGCGGAACGCTGGCTGAAAATCGTCGATCGATTGGAGTTATCACCGTATTGGACAGCAAAGGCCAGCCGGATGCGAACGACCCCAAACGTACTCAATATTTCCGTTTACATCGTAAATATGATCGGACAGGTACCTTTATCCTTGGAATAGAAAGTGGGGTAAATGGGAGCATCGGCCCATTGGCTTTGACTCCTGAGCCATCGGAGCTCGATTATCTATGTACTTGGCTAGTGAATCAAAAGAAAAACTACGGCGGCCGCCCCAAGTTCATCATCTCTCCAAATGTGTTTGTCCCTAATTCGGTCACAACCACAAAAAGCGATATTCATAAGGAGAAAAGCGATTCCTGGCCGGCCTTCCCAGAGACCAGAAAGAGACTGTTGAATTACATTATCAGCAATAAAATTCAGAATGTGGTGTTTCTATCCGGGGACGTCCATTGCTCCAATGTGGCGGAAATAATTTTCGATGGAAGCCAAACCGCTCGCACTCTCAAGGCTTTCTCAATTACCTCGTCAGCCTTTTATTGGCCATTCTGGTTTGCTGATGCGGAGCCGTCACATTTCGTCCATGACGCCAAACGCATAAACGATACTTTTGTTATCAGCGCCGCGCCGAAGATCACCATGGATTACAAGGCCTACAATTTCACTCAAAAAGATAATTTCTGCCAGATCGATGTTGATTGGGCGAACAGGCGAATTGAAGTTCAAACTATCGATCAGAAAGGGAAATTGATAGTCAGTTCCACCTTGAAATTAGCCTAAGACAGCCCATGGACATTCGGCATATTGGGGAGTGCCCGCTATAATTGAATAATACATGGCCAGCGCCCATTTATCCTCATCTTGATGGCTACTGTCATTGGCGTCCATGTCTATATGTGAAGGGGTAGTGTTGTGTGTACCACAATTACCAAAATCAAAAGGCGGGTGCTGCTTACAGCCTTCGGCGCAATAACACTAATTTTTTACCCCGTGACCCTGGCAGCTCAAAATCAGCCGGCGCCAGCCGAGGGTGAATTTGCGAACCAAGATCTGACGCACCTCCAACTAAGGGCCCTGGAAGTCAATGGCTAAATGAGCTCTGACTTAATTACCAGCAGGTGACGGATCTATATAAGGCTGGCGAGTCCACCGTACTAGAGCGAACCGATGAAAAGCCCCTTATCTTGACAGAATAGGGTGCCTTTTTCATGGTGGCTTGAGGCGCAATCCTTGCAGATCGTGTCGTGAATTACAGATCGGGGTGGGAAAACTGTGCAGGCCTCCTTTGGCGGGACAATAATTTGTCTAGCGCTGACCAGTGGAGCACAATATTTTGGTTTCGCGCGGGCTGCCTTTATTGCGTTCCGATGGGTGGAATACGGCGTGCGGCCAAACATTTTATTTTCCTTTGAAATATTCATGACAACTGCCCGGCATTGGGAGCTTAATCTTTCAGTCGCTACCATTTGCACAGCTGGGAGGAAGGCACTATGCAGATAACCAACAGACGAATGATGATGCTATTAATTGGCATGACTATCATTAGTTCTGCAATTCATTCTCAAAGTACCTTTGATCATCGCGATTTGAGCTCTATTGGGGAACCAGGTCGTATTAAGATAGCTGCCCAGGTCGACACCGGCTACCCGGTTCAAAAGGACTACTCGGCAGCGCAGCTCCCGGACCTCTATTGGGAATGGGACCCGGAACCGAGGTGGCTTTCAGGCTTCGGTTATGGTCTTCGAACTTTTTTCGGCAGCCTGGGATATGGCCGGTACTTTTTCGGCTCAACCCTCTTGGATGACCAGCATGTAGAGGTGGAGATACGCTTTTCCGCTTCCGAGACCACCTATTGCCAGACTTATCGCCGCGATTTGGGTTATCCAGCTTCAGGAGTTGGCGTATTTCGGGGCTCAGCCTGGGACATTTCAGACCCCAACGCCCCGCGCAGGCTAAATCTCTGCTTTGTGGAAGACAACGATCAAAAGCCGGCTAATCTCACATGGGATCCGGATGAGAGCTCTCTTGGAAGTCGTGAATACCTCTTTGTAATGGCCAGCGATTACGATGGAACGGGCCTGACGTACCAGAGCACAGATGGTAGGACCGCTGATGTGCTCTACGCCTGGTGGCCCCGGCTGGAAACCGGGCACCCCTTTTTTGAATCCGACCCTGCGACTCTAACCATCGGCCTGGCCTTAATTTATGATTTCCAAGCAGTTCCGGATCTGGAGCAGATCAGTCTCTCCTGGGCTTTTGAAGAGGTCGGGGCCGATAGCTTCAAACTCTATGCCGGCACCGCTCCCGCTCCCAATACTATACTCACGACCCTGCCTGGTGACGCTCGCAAATATCTTGATTCTGGTCTTACGAATGGCATCACCTACTATTATCGATTGGAGGCTATCTCCTCGACGGGCGAAGTATTATATCGCAGTCGCGAGCTTGGGGTCTTCCCTCAGCAAATGACCAGGAATATGAGCCTGGTGGGTGAATGGAATGAGCTGGACAGTTATGGTGACATCTGGGGATACACCGCTCCTGATGGAAAGGAATATGCCCTCCTCTGCGCACGTAATGACGGCCTGAGTATTATTGATATTTCTACTAACCCGCCGCTAGAAGTGGGTTTTGTCCCCTCACTATTTCCAGAAATGGATGCCAAAGATGTAAAGGTATACGATCACTACGCCATTCTCATAAAGGAGTACGAACCTGCCCAGGTAATTGATCTGTCAAATCCGGCTAGTCCAGCAACGGTGAGCACCATCCACATCGGACCCAGCGCGGAAGGCGGCGGCGCTCATAATGCCTTCGTGGAGGGCAGCTACCTTTACACCATGGGAGATCATGGAGTCGGAGGCCTTACCATATTCGATCTTACCAATCCTGCCGCCCCTCTCAAGGTGGGCGAGTATCAGCAACACTACTATCACGATGGGTACGTGCGCAACGATACCGGCTACTTCGCCGCAGCGGAGAATGGAGTGGACATTCTCAACTTAACGGACAAGGCTTCTCCCACCTTGATCGCAAATGTTAACTATGACGGCGCCTGGGCTCATAATTGCTGGATAACAGAAGACGGTAAGCACCTGATCATCGGCGATGAAAACGGTACGGCCGGAAATTGGAACCGAATATTTGATATCAGTGATCTGAGTGACATCAGTATGGTATCCGAGCATATTGTGGATTCCAGCGCCATCGTCCATAACAGCTACGTCCTTGATAACTACCTGTACGTGTCACATTATACCGAGGGGGTCCGGATAGTGGATATTAGCGATCCCACGAGCCCGGTTGAAGTGGCCTATTACGATACCTACCCGCCCCAGCAATATGGTTTCTTTGGATGTTGGTCAGTATATCCCTACTTCGCCTCGGGGAAAATCATAGCATCCGACCTGCAAACGGGGCTGTACGTTCTAGGAGTCGATTGGTCCGCAGTGGCGGTTGGATTGCCATCGGATCCGCTCCCGGGCGATTTCAGTC
>JACZSB010000322.1 GCA_022574435.1 Fidelibacterota bacterium | reverse complement strand
TCATCTCAGTGCCCAGTATTATCGGGAGGGCCTTTTCACCGTCATTTACAATGGCATCGATCCCCAGAAGTTTACGTACCGGCGCAATCGCTCCGGGGCACTCAAGGCCCAGTTGGGTATTCACGATCTGGGTGCGCCGATCATAGGTTTCATCGGCCGCCTGGCTGAGCAAAAAAGGCCGGATCATTTTCTCAAAGTCATCAAAATGATCACCGGGGAGCATCCCAATGTCATCGGTTTAGTGGTGGGTGATGGCGATTGGCGAGGCCGCCTGGAAGCCCTGGTCAAAAGCCTGGGACTTGAGGATAACGTTATCCTGACAGGGGTTCGATCCGATATTCCCCATATATTGTCCATTCTAGATGTGCTGGTCATGACCTCGCAGCAGGAGGGATTTTCGGTCGCCATCTTGGAAGCCATGTCTGCCGGCGTCCCGGTAGTGGCCACCGATGTGGGGGGCAACGCTGAGGTGATCACCCACGGGATGGACGGCTTCATTCACCCGTTTGGCGACATTGCCGGTTTGTCGGGGAGTGTACTGCAACTATTGCGGTACCAGGCCTCCAGCGGGCGGGTGGGCGCTGCCGCCCGAAAGCGAGTCGCGGGGCACTTCACGACCACCAGGATGGTTGGACAGACCGCCGACCTCTACGAGAGCCTGCTGCCGGCGAAACGTTAGACCGTAGTTTGCCAGCTGACGGCGGGTACCAATCCTGCCGATCGCAATACTAAAAGGCTAACCGAGGCTCGTCAGGCTACCGGATGGGCGTCAGGCCGCTCCCAGAGGGTCGAGCGTTCCTGTCTGAGGTAACCGTACAACCCACTGATGATGGTCCACATCCCGAAGGTGAAATAGAAAGGGATAAAGAGCAGGCGCAGCTGGGCCGAGCGTTTTTCGAGGTACCAGTTGACCAGGCCCAGGCCGTGGAAGATCAATTGGAGGATGAAAAACGTGCGGTATAGAGCGCCCCCGGCCAGGGCGCCGGTGCTCAGCAGCAACAGCAGAAACAGGGGGCTCAGCAGCCGGAGCAATTTATGAGAGATAAACTGGAAGGCGATTTTGCCTTGGCGGGGGTTCAGCAGATTGCGAAGTACGACCAGCTGTTGGACATTGCCCATATTGATCCTTTTGCGACGCACGGCTTCCCCAGCAATCGTCGTGCCGGCCACTTCTACCGAAAGGGCGTCTTGGGCATACACAGAGCGGTAGCCCTGTGCAACAACCTGCATGGGAATGATATAATCGTCGTTGATTATCTCCTTTCCAAGAGGCTGGAAAAGTGCCTTCCGGATTGCATACAAAGACCCGTGGGCGCCCAGGATTGAGTTGAATTTGCTTTCCTTACTTTTGAGGAATGACTCGTACCTGAAATAAAGACCCTCCCCTTTGCCGCGGTTGGACTGATCACCGTTTCCCAGGATATATTTACCGGAGACACAGCCTACGCCAGGATCCTTGAAGTGCTCGATGATGCGCTTGATGGCATCGGGCGCCAACATGGCGGAGGCGTCCGATAGGACCACGATATCGCCCATCAGTTTGGGGATCGTCTTGTTGATCACGGCAGTCTTGCCCTCCCTTTTACGGTAGACGATCGCTCTGATCTCATTCCGGGAGTAAGATTTGAGCATGGCGTTGGTCCGGTCAGTGGAACCGTCTGATGCAACCACGATCTCCAGTCTTGACGGGGGATAATCCAGTTCCAGAGAATTATCTATTTTTCTGCGGATTATGGCCTCCTCATTATAAGCCGGGATCATGAGACTTACCAACGGATATTCTTCCGTATCGGCTGGAGAGACGGAGAGAGCCCGTTTCTTCTTAAACGCCACTAAAGCACTGACCAGTAAAGGATAACCGAAATAGGTGTATGCCAAGGCGCTGAGCGACAGCCAAAAAATTGATTTCAGTGCGATTTCCATCAGCTAATCCTTCTCAATGAGCACCGTGGCCAGTGAAGATCACCTTGACGGTGAGCAACATAAGTTTGAGGTCATAAAGGAAGCTTTTATTGCGGATGTAAGAGAGATCATGCTGGACTTTTCTGATCACATCTTCGAAACAGGTGTCGTAGCCCACAAATATTTGCGATTCCCCGGTGATTCCCGGCCGCACCGAATGGCGTAACTGGTAGTTGGGGACCTTCACCTCCAGCTGCTCCACGAAAAAGGGCCTTTCGGGCCGGGGCCCCACCAAACTCATATCACCCCTGATAACGTTGATTAATTGTGGGATTTCATCGAGGCGCGATTTCCTCAGAAACCGTCCCAGCCGGGTTACACGCGGGTCGTCTTCCGTGGCCCAGGTCGGCCCGGAAACCTGCTCCGCATCCATCCGCATACTTCTAAACTTGAGCATGGAAAACGTTTTGCCATCCCGCCCACAGCGTTCCTGCCTGAAGATGCTGCCACCGGGCGAGTCCACCCTGATCAACACTGCCGGGGCGGCCATTACCGGCGCCAACAGGATCAGACCGGTAATGGCCAGGCTCAGATCGAAGAATCGTTTCATCACCCGGGAAAGGCCATCGACTACCAGCCGCCAAAAATCGGTGAGGCCATAATCCGCCAACAGCCACCGTAGATCACTCACCATACTATTCATAGAGCTGCTACCGTTCATTGCTATCAATTCTATTAGCAAACGGCTTGCCAATGATGTTAATCATTGTTATTGCGATACTTATAATATTATTATAAAGGTGCTGAACTGCTTTAAATGGGACAGAGGATCAAATTGAGGCAGGGACAAATAGTGGGTTTAGTGGGTCAATCCGGGAGCAGTTTGAAACCCGGTTGCGAGCAAAAGATTGAAAATCGAAGTGGGGGATCAGCAATTGACCTGCCGGACAGCCGATCAATGTGGATAGACGAGCGAGGGATCAGGAGCTGGATTCGGGTGGATGTATCTCCAACTTGTACTTCTTGATTTTCCGGTGCAAGGTAGCCCGGCCGATAATGAGTTGCTGGGCGGTGAGGGAGATATTGCCTTTGGTGGCCTTCAGGGCCTGCTCGATCACGTCGCGTTCGATGGCCTCAAAGGGGCGAATCTGGTGAGTGTCCTTATCGGTGACATCGACGGCGTTGCCCTTTAAAATTCCGCTCCGGCCAAACTTGGCCTGCAGCTCCATAGGCAGGTGTTCCCGGGAGATAATTTCGCCCTGTGAGAGAATGATGGCCCGCTGGATTACATTCTCCAGTTCCCGGACATTCCCCGGCCAGTTATACCGGAGTAGCATTTTCATCGCTTCGGGTGATATTTCGAGATAACCGGCGCCAACGTCGTCTCTATACTTATATAGCATATGGGCAGCCAACAGGAGGATATCTTCGCGCCTCTCTCTGAGGGGTGGTATGACCAGGGGGAAAACAGATATTCGGTAATACAGGTCCTCCCGGAATTGTTTCTGTTTGACCATTTCGGTTAGATTCTGGTTGGTCGCGACCAGAATTCTCACATCGACTTTTACCGGACCCTTGCCGCCCACCCGCTCGAATTCCCTCTCCTGGATCACCCGTAAAAGCCGAGCCTGGGCCTTTAAGGGCATTTCACCGATTTCATCTAAGAAGATGGTGCCGCCGTCGGCAGCCTCGAATTTCCCCACATGCCGGGTAGCCGCAC
>JACZSB010000321.1 GCA_022574435.1 Fidelibacterota bacterium | reverse complement strand
GTTGGAGTTGGTGGCGGATGATTTAAAGGGCTTGTTGGCTGAAAGCGGGTATGGGGACAGCCCGATCATGCCGGTTTCAGCCCAGAGTGGTGCGGGTGTCGAGGAGCTTAAAGCTTCCTTGATCACGATGGCGGAGCAAGTACCGGCTCGGGAGGACCGGGGCTTTTTCCGGCTGCCCATCGATAGGGTCTTTAGCCTGAAGGGGTTCGGCACGGTGGTGACCGGTACGGTGGTGAGCGGCGCCCTGGATACAAACTCTGCCCTGGAACTGTTGCCGGGTAACCGCCAGCTGAAGGTGCGGGGCATCCACAGCCACGGCCGGAAGGTTTCCAGTGTAGCATTGGGCGATCGGGCGGCCCTAAATCTGGCCAACCTGCCCACCGCCGATCTGGCCCGGGGGGAACAGGTGGCGACGCCGGGATTCGTGCAGACCCCGAAGGCGTTGGCGGCGCGGCTTTCCCTGTTGAAGGAAGCATCGGCTTTGAAGCATAACCACCCGTTGCGGCTGAACGTGGGCACCGCCGAGGTGATGGCCAGCCTTAAATTGCCCGGTGGCGGCCGACTGGAGCCCGGGGAGGAACGGGTGGTGGAACTGGCCCTGGCGGGACCGGCGCCGGTGGTAGTGGGCGACCGCTTCATCGTGCGCAGCTTCTCACCGGTGACCACCATCGGCGGTGGCAGCGTACTGGACGTAACGTTGCCGGCCACCTGGAAAAAACGCAAGCGGTGGTTGAAAATCCTGGAAACGGTACCGGCGGCCGATCAACTGACGCACCTGATCGCGGCAGCCGGCGCACGGCCGTTGACGCTGAATGCCTTGGCCCGCAGGCAGGGGCTTTCCGAAAAAGTGCTCACCGGCCAGCTTACGGACAAGATCATTCGAATGGGACAGCCGGACAATCCCTGGTTGTTGACGCCCGAGCAGCAGCAGGACCTGCTGGAACGGACGGTGAACATTGTCGGCGAATATCACCGGAACAACCCCTACATACGGGGTGCTAACCGGGAACATATCCGCCATCAACTGGGGGGCGACGAAAAATTCGTTGAAAAGTGGTTACAGGAGCTGGCAGGCAAGGGTGAACTGAGCGTGGAGGGCGATACCTGGCGCCGGCCTGGCTTCACCGTGGATTTGAAAGGGGACGACCAGGAACTGCTGGGCCGCCTGGTGACCCTGCTGGAGGAGCAGGGCTACGGCGCCGATTACTTGGAGCACCTGGCCACCCAGCTGGACGCCCCCCTGGAGCTGGTCAAGACCCTGGCGGCACTGGCCGAGCAGCGGGGCCAGCTGGTGCGGATCAACATGCGCTTAATGATGCCGGCGGGGCATATAAAGGCGCTGATCGCGTCGGTACAGGAGCATTTTGACAGCCACGGCGCGCTGTCGGTGGCCGATTTCAAGGCGATCACCGGCTCCAGCCGGAAACAGGCCGTCCCCCTGCTGGAGTACCTGGATCGCCAGGGGCACACGGTGCGGGTGGGGGACAAACGGGTGCGGCCGGAGGGGTGAGATGTGGCAACCGGCGTGATAGGACAGGCCGTCATGCTGAGGCACTCGAAGCATGAGGTTCTCGAAGCACGAGGTTCGTGCTTGAAGTCACCCTTCGAGAGCCTCAGGATGACAAGTTCGCCTCAGGGCGACTAGGCGGCCTCAGGGTGACAGGCAGCATGGCTAAAAAAACTACCACTGATAAAGGCAATCGTCGGGGCACCCCGGCCATGCTACAGTATTGGGAAGCCAAGAAGGCCCACCCGGACGCCCTGATGCTGTTCCGGATGGGTGATTTTTACGAAACCTTCGAGGAGGACGCCCGGATTGCCTCCCGGGTGCTGGGGATCGCCCTGACCAAGCGCTCCAACAAGGGGCGCGCTGAGCAGGCCGGGTCGGCTTCCAATGTGCCGCTGGCCGGGTTCCCTTTCCATTCCCTCGATATGCACCTGCACAAACTGATCAGGGCCGGGCTGAAGGTGGCCATCTGCGAGCAGGTGGAGGACCCCAAACTGGCCAAGGGGCTGGTCAAGCGGGAGGTGGTGGAGGTGATCACCCCCGGCACCGCCCTGGAGGAGCGCTACCTGGAATGGGGCGAGAACAACTTTCTGGCCGGGGTCTATTTCACGGGTGGCACGGCAGGCCTGGCGTTGCTGGATAACTCCACCGGCGAGTTTTTCCTCGAGGAGCTGCCGCCGGAACTGCTTGGCGAGCGGTTGGCCCGCTACCACCCTGCCGAAATCCTGGTGGCCGAGGGACAATCGGCAGTGACCAAATTGATTGGCAAGACCGGGGCGCTGATCTCCACCTACCAGGACTGGATCGGCGAGTTGGACAACGCCACCCACGAGCTGACCGAGCACTTTGGCACCAATTCACTGCGGGGCTTCGGTATCGAGGGCTATCCTCAGGGGATCTCGGCAGCCGGGGCGGTGCTGCACTATATCAATCAAAACTCTCCCGGGCCTAAGTCTCATATCTCGAGCCTACGGGCAGTGCAGGACCAGCTTTACCTGGAACTGGACGAGTTCACCGTCCGCAACCTGGAGCTGTTCCGCTCGCTGGCCACCCAGGGCACTCATGGCACGTTAATCAGTGTCATCGACCGCACCCGCTCGGCAGCGGGAGCCAGGATGCTGAAGCGCTGGCTGAAGGCCCCCTTGAATGACCTGGCCGCCATTGAGGAGCGGTTGGAACGGGTGGCGGAGCTGGTTGGTGGGGGGGCGCTGCGGGCAGACCTGCAGGATTTCATTAAGGCCTCCAGCGACATAGAGCGCATCCTGGGGCGGCTGTCCACCGGGCGGGCCAATCCGCGCGACGTGGCTAACCTGGCCTCCAGCTTAGAGGTGATTGCCGGGGTCGAGGCCTTCATTCAAAAGTCAGAGGCTCCGGCTCTGAACCAGTTGGCAGACCACCTCCATGACACCGGCGAGCAGGTGGCCCTGATCCGCCGGGCGTTGGTGGAGGAGCCGCCGCTTAATATGGCCAAGGGGGACTACATCCGGGAGGGCTATAACAAAGAGTTGGAAGAATTTCGTGAGTTGGCCCGCAGCGGCAAATCGTGGATCGCCGGGTTGCAGCAGAAGGAGCGGGAGCGCACCGGTATCCCCAGCCTTAAGATCGGCTACAATAACGTATTCGGCTACTATATCGAGATTACCAAGACCCACCAGGCAAAGGTGCCCGCGGACTACCATCGCAAGCAGACATTGGTGAATGCCGAGCGCTATTTCACCCCGGAGCTGAAGGAATACGAAGAGAAAGTGTTGACCGCCCAGGAGCAGATTGACGGGCTGGAACGGCGGCTGTTCGAGGGGCTGGTGCAGGAAGTATTGGCCGCCACCCGCCAGATCCAGGACAATGCCCGCCTGCTGGCCATGATCGACATCGCCGCCGGGTTGGCCGAGTTGGCCCAGGGTAGCGATTATTCGCGGCCGGAGATGGTGGCGGGGGAGGTGCTGGTGCTCAAGGATGCCCGCCATCCGGTGGTGGAGACCCTGCTGCCGGTTGGTGAGCGCTTCACGCCCAACGACCTGGAGATGGATCCCGCCAGCAACCAGATTCACGTGATTACCGGGCCCAATATGTCCGGCAAGAGCACCTTTCTGCGGCAGGTGGGGCTGTTGGTGGTGATGGCGCA
>JACZSB010000320.1 GCA_022574435.1 Fidelibacterota bacterium | reverse complement strand
TATGATCGATTTTATAAAGGTGATATCGCCGAGGAATTCGTGCGCGGATCCCGGGAGCAGGGCGGGCTAATAACCATGGCTGACCTAGCCAACTGGCAAGTCTACCGGGAAGAGCCGGTGTCAATCACCTACAAAGGAATTGAGGTCTATAAGCTCACGACTTGGGTTCAAGGCCCCGTTCTTTTACAGGCGCTAAATATGCTCGAAAATCTTGATCTGCAGGCCATGGGTTACAATAGCGCTGAATATATCCATACTCTTTATCAGGTCATGAATCTTGCCTTTGCGGATCGGGATTTCTACTACGGCGACCCGTACTACCCGCCGGAAGAGCCGATCCGGGGCTTGCTCTCCAAGGGCTACGCAAAATCGCGGCTCAGAAGCCTCAACCCGGACAGGAATGATCCCTTCGTCAAGCCGGGGGATCCGTACCCATTTCAGGACGGGAAAAACCCTTACCAAGCCCTTCTGAACAAGTGGAATACCGTCCAACCGTCGGCATCGGACGGCACCGCCGCACTGGATAATGCCGTGTTGGAGGAGACTTTCTTTACCGGAACTACCTCTATCCAGGCGACCGATAAGGAAGGCTGGGTCGTCTCCATAACCCCCAGTGGCGGTTGGATCCCCGCGACTATCGCTGGCCGCACAGGCATCGGCATGAGCCAGCGGGCCCAGAGCTTCGTACTGGACGAGTCAGAGAATCCCTTCAACCTGATCGCTCCTGGAAAGCGGCCTCGGGCGACGCTAACGCCCAGTATCGCGCTGAAGGATGGCAAACCGTTCCTCTCCTTTGCTGTCCAGGGAGGCGACACGCAGGACCAGAATCTGCTACAATTTTTTCTGAACGTCGTCGAGTTCGGGATGAACGTCCAGCAGGCGGCTGAAGCGGCCAATTTCACCAGCTATCAGATGAGAGGCTCATTTGGAGAGCACCCATCGCGGCCCGGCAGGTTGACGCTCAACGAATCTGTGCCGCCCGAGACCAGGAAAATCTTGGAGGCCATGGGCTATGACCTGAACTTCCGCCGCCTCACCTCGGGCCCTATCAATGCCATTTTCTTCGATTGGGATCACATGACATTCTGGGGTGCGTCCAGTAACTATGGCGACGATTACGGTATCGCCTGGTAGGGCCAGCCTGCGGCACATCATCGCCTTGCCGGAGTATTTCCGGTCGGGGGGCCGTCTCTACTTCGTGAAGCTGGCGCCTGGGCATCCCCCTGCGACCATCACGAAGCGCTAGCTGGAGTTTCCCCCGATTATCTCCTGCAGGTCTTCGGTGATTCGATTACCCCCTACCATGCGGAACAGCGCCAGGCCCACCTGAGCGAGGGCAGGCCCGACTTCCAGGCCTGAAATGACCTCCCCCCCCGGCAACTTGCCGGATCCGCTTCCCAGGCCCCTCGGTGGCCGTGTTCGGGACCTGTGCTCCAGTGGAAAAGGTCCCGCGGAAGTTCGAGTCTACTCCGCGGCCCCCGATGAGAAACTGGCTCCGTGTGGGGCTTTTTTTCTTAGTGGCCATACGCCCAGCTTCAGTTTTGAAAAAAAGGCCCGATAAGGAGCATGTCCCGCAAGGGGCTGGCGCTGGTTGCCAGAAACTGATGGTCGGCGGGGACCTGGAGGTCCCAGGCCGAATAACACGGAGGTTCTCATGAGTTTCACACGAATCGGTGCCAATATTGCGGCCCTGCAGTCATTGAATGCGCTGCTCAAGGTCAACTCTTCCATTGGCAGCAGCCTGCTCAAACTTTCCACGGGCAAACGGATTAACTCGGTCGGTGACGACGCCGCCAGTTTCTCTTTGGCACGCGGATTGGAAGCGCGCCGGCGCTCCCTGCAGCAGGCCCTCTCTAACGTAGGTACAGCCAAGAACGTCCTCAGCATTGCTGAAGGGGGTTACCTGGCCATCAGCGATCTTCTCCAGATCATCAAGGAGAAGACGGTGCAGGCTGCGGATGACTCCTACAATGCATCCCAACGGACAGCTATCCAGGGTCAGATCGACGCACTGGTACAGGAAATCGACGCCATTGTGGGCGAGAACCAGTTCCAGGGCACCCAGCTGATCGACGGCAGCTTCACCGGCAGCAAGTTCCAGACGGGCGCTGCGGCAGGTGACGTCTTTACCGTTACCCTGGCCAATGCCGATTCCGGAGCTTTGAGTGTCAATGCCCTGGTCGTGGACAGTGCCGCCAACGCTTCTACAGCGATCGCCGCTGTGGATGCAGCCATTGACACACTGAACAGTGCGGCCCAGACGGTAGGTGAAAGTCTGCTGCGGCTCTCTTCCAAGGAAGATACGCTGTCGGTATCGATCACCAACACCGAGGCAGCCCGAAGCCGAATCGAGGACGCCGACTTTGCGTCGGAGCAGGCGAACCTGGTGCGAAACCAGATTATCCAACAGACTGCTTTCAGTGCTTTTGCTCAAGCCAATGCGGCTCCCCAGCTGGTGCTATCACTCTTCCGATAAACCAGCGCAGCCAGTTGGGCTTTCGCGTGGAAAGGGCTTGGATTTTGCCAGGCCCTTTTCTATTGGCTCATTCTCTGGCAAGGTCCCTGTCGGTTGCGTACTGGACTTAATGCCCAGTGCGCGCCAGGTTATTTGTGGGATAACTTTGCCGTTTCTGGACTGCTCACCTCATTAGCAATGGTTTGGTTCGTTTTCTTGGGGATTTTCACCTGGCGGTATAGGGGAAAGCAGATTAGCCACATTTGTAGCATCGGCCGCCGAGAGTGCGTTGAAGCGCACTGTACATGAATAAATGTGTTCGTAGAGCATGCTGCTGCCGTACTTTTCTTCCAGGCATCATACGTAGTCCAGCATGGCACTCGATCTACAGGAATCAGGGACATTTTTGCGGCCCGGCCCCATCGGGCGCGGGTTGCGTCTTATCACCGGCCTAGTGATTTTATATCTCATCAGCCCACTTACCGCGCTACGCCCCGGCGGCATATTCAACCTCGGCGACCCAGGACTCTGGATTGAACTGGCCTTCACTTTCCTGTTGGCAAACAAGGTTGTGAACGTTGGATTGGGGCGCGAGTTCGGAAATTGGCCGCGCATTGTGGTGGTTGGCCTACTTGCATTGGGCGGTCTGGGCGACTACCTAATCAACAGTGTCTGGTGGGGTGAGATCATCACGTTGGTCATTGCTACCGAGTTACTCCTGGTGTTGGGGTATCTGGGCATCTCATTTTTGGTGGCGGCCGCGCTTGCGGTCCCCGGCTGAGAGATGCGCGCGGTGCCTCAGTTGGTGGCACGCTTGAGAGGTAACCCCGTCATGGAGCACCCGTGAAGTGGCGGCATGACCCACCTGGACAGGTGGGAGGCAGAGCGGAAGCAGAAGTAACCTCCTCAGGGTGGTGGTTCACGCCAACAGCAGTTGTGCCGATGGTGGACTCGTTTCTCATCGGCATATTTTATTTCAGGGCAACCCTATATGTAGGGCCAAATCTCGCCTTTGCTGGCCCGGCTGATGAAACAAGGCCAAAACGTCATCATCGCCCGGAAACTGCACTGCGATAAGTGCGGTGCAGATGCGGATGTGGAAAAGTTGGCAGATGGAACCTTGCTGGCACACTGCCTTAACTGTACCGTCATGTGCCGGAATTAATGCAACGGGTCGAT
>JACZSB010000319.1 GCA_022574435.1 Fidelibacterota bacterium | reverse complement strand
CACGCGGCGTTGCTGCGTCAGGCTTTCGCCCATTGCGCAAAATTCCCCACTGCTGCCTCCCGTAGGAGTCTGGGCCGTATCTCAGTCCCAGTGTGGCTGATCATCCTCTCGAACCAGCTACTGATCGATGCCTTGGTGAGCCGTTACCTCACCAACTAGCTAATCAGACGCAGGCCCATCTCTCAGCGTGATACCGATAAATCGGCACCACTTCCATCCCGCTCCTTGCAGGGCGGGAAAATATTCGGTATTAATCCCGGTTTCCCGGGGCTGTCCCCAACTGAGAGGCAGGTTGCCTACGCGTTACTCACCCGTTCGCCAGTTTAATAACCACCCGAAGGTGATGTTCTCCTTGACTTGCATGTGTTAAGCACGCCGCCAGCGTTCGTCCTGAGCCAGGATCAAACTCTCCGTTGTATTGCGTTCATGTCTCTTGGTCGCTTATTGCGACAGTGACCCGCGCACTTTATCCTCACAAATTTCAAATAGCGTCTGCGTCGAAATATACTTTCTCCGGCAGGCCACAAACTTAATACCGCAATCTTTTAGGGTGCAAATCCTATTACAGGGTTGGAATTCTTTTTTTGGGCTGCAACTGGCCGGGAGACAACACTAGTAGATCGCCGGGTGGGCGAAAGACCACAGGGCGTCCAACCGGCTGGTCTAACGGACGTGAGCCAAGGACCAAAACATTTCCAGCGAGTAGTTAGGCCGCTCATCAGCGCCCAGGCTTCCGCTCGGCAGGGCCCGGATGATCGGAAAACGCCTCCCATTGGGTCAAACCCCGCCTAACGGCATGCTGAGGCGGCAGATCAAGCGCTGCCCTGACAAAGTGCTGCACCCGCCGGAGGCGGACTTCACTGGGCCTGTGGAATCTCAATTATCGAACTTGCCTTGTACCTCCTTCCAGGATCCCCTCAGGATCTGACAGCAGTTCCCCAAACTAAAAAACAAGGTCAACCCACTCGTCAAACGGGAATATTCCACAGAAGTAACCAATTTTCGCGTGGCCGTAGCTAATGCTCCTCCATCCTTTATTGGCCTTCTCATCCGCGTCAGGCGCGACCTCGAGGACCATCCTCCTCAATCGGCCTACTGTATTGCGGATCGGGGGAGGATATAGCTCGAGCAAATTGTCGATCGTAAACTCAGCTTTTCGCATGATGAATGCCATCTCTTGAGTCGCTATGAAATAATCTATGAGCTAAGCGGCCTCATTATCCTTATATAAAGAGAGGCCGGACACCCCTGGAACGAGATATTCTATCCCTCACCAAGGTTATATTACCTATCAAAGCCCGGCCCGTCAAACATCATTGACTGTCAACAAATCACTCGGCTGCGAAGGGTGTATTATACTAGCATGCCAGATAACTTGGACGGGTAAAATTCACGATATCAATACCAGCCCCGGCGCCTTGACCAGGTAAGAGGGTTAAAGCATATCTCGGTTGCAATACGTGGCCTTTTCAAAATCTCGAATATTCATGGCGATTTTAGGTATATGCGGAAACATCGAAGCCAGCTTTTGAACCATCTTTTTCGATAAGTCCGCCTTTTGCTCAGTGCTTCTACCTTCCATAATATTGGCGAATACATGAATAAAACCTTCTCTTTTATTACCCACCGCGTACTTTTTAAAAGGATTGACCCTTACCTTTATATCACCTTCTTCGAAGAGCTGTGTTGAATCAGCCACAAAATGTACCTGCTCAATAATTTGTTCTTCAGAATGGGAATCTAAAATACTTTCTGAACAATCAATTACGAAGTGAGGCATTATTTCTCCTTTGCACACCTTGTTTTGCTGACGTCTGAGCTAGGCGGTGCCACTTGTCGGTATCCGCTGCAGGCCTTGTCCGGCACAGCCTGGGACTATTCTTTGAGGACCATGTCAATGCACATGACAGCGGCAAGAATAAGTTGCCGGGCCACATTGTCGGCAGGCACGCTATCGGATATCTGCAACACGTAGTTGTCTGCGCTAGTGAATAGCTCCTTACCTATTCCCGCCCACTTTTTTGTGACGTGCGCCAGCTCGGTCTCGCCGTACAAAAATTTGAAATCCCATCCCGTCCATTTCCCCTTGAGTTCACAGACCGGTGTCTCATTGGCATCGAGGACGGTAAACGCTCCGCCAATCGAGAGGAACTTCTGCTTGAAAAAACCGATGACCCGATCACTTTCATCCAGCACCTGTACCTCAGACAGAAACAACGATATGCCCCTCTTCACGCGAACAATCTGCTGTCCCTCTGGCGTGCTGATCCGGATGTCGAATGGGGTCATTCTCTTGAAGTCGGTGAACCTTAGGATCTTGGTCAGGATGCCCAGGCGTTCCTCTCGACATTCCATGATGATTACCTCGCTGTCGGGATCATAGATATCGTAGTTATTGGCTGCCTTGAACATTCCCACGTGCTCTTTAACAAGGTATATATTTCTATGCAATACTTCGTGCATCGCTCACTCCTATATCTCCGTTTACCTTATGCTTTCGTCGATTCAAGTGCCGATCAACTAGCTATGGCGAATTACTCCAGACCGTTGCATCCTGATATTGTGTTTATAAACTTACCGGAATATAAATCCATCATCTAACTAATCTAAAAAGGTAGAAAACAATCACTTATATCATTAGCGACTACTTATTAACACTCCTACTATAACATGAACGGGAAAAATTAATAATATCAATCCAGACCTCGGCCAACCATCAGAAAATCGCTGGGTGGGCGAACGACCAGAACAAGTCCAGCGGGAAGGTTTGGCGAATGCCGGCCAGGTGCCGATCTAGCCGGTCTTGGTTGGCGGCGGCCATCTCCCGGGAAGCAGCCCGGAAACTCCACATATACAGCCCCCCGGCGCCGGCACCCAGCAGGTAGCGGTACCAGCCGTCCGCCAGCAGCGCCGACAAGCCCAGGCTGCCCACACTGGCCGCATACCCCAACCCTTCGCCGCCCTGCCGCAGGTAAAATAGTCCGCCGCCGGGCAGCAGTCCCAGGCTGGAGCGTTTCCAGGTGCGGTAGTAGTCCAGATTCGGGATACGGTCGATCTCACTGAGCAGGCTGTCCAGCAACACCCGTCCGCGAGCCGGGTAGTATTCGTAGGCCCGCCTGATCAACGGTCCGGCCTGTTCCCAGTCATCCAGCGTGAGTGACGCGAACCCCCGCAACACCAGCAGGTAGGGGTCCTCAATGTCCGGCAGAGAGAGCACTGCCTGGTAGTCGCCGGTCTCGAAGTCCATCCGGGCCAACTGCCGCAGGCAAACCACTTTAACCCGCGGATCGGCGTTGTTATCGTCCCGCACCAGGCGGTATTGCTCAGCCGCCAGACCAAACTCCCGCAGCCGCTCGTAGGACCGGCCGATACGGTAGTGCACCAGCGGCAGCAGATCGTCATTGGGGAAATGGTACAGGAAATTATAATAGTCCACCACCGCCGACTGGTAGTCACCATTGCGGTACTTCTTTTCCCCCAGCGCCAGGAACTCGTTGCGCAATCGCTCGGCGAAATAGTCCCAGTCCTCATGGATGTAAGCGTTGGAACTGGTGTCCGGCCGGCTTGGGACAGTGCTCGCCGGAGCAAGGACGGTGGTGTCAGGCCGGGTGGGTATCTCATCCATCACCTGGGCC
>JACZSB010000318.1 GCA_022574435.1 Fidelibacterota bacterium | reverse complement strand
GCGGCTACCGGCTGGGATCCACTTCCCTGGGTATCGGCCTGACCGGCGCTTACCAGCGGATATTTCACTATTCCGCCCGGGGGCTGTGGCTCACCGCCGGTTGGCGGGGGGCGTTCTCGCCGGCGTTGAGCTGGGGACTGGCGGCGCACAATCTCGGGTATGGGCAAGCCCTGAATGCCGAGGCCGAGGCGACCGGAGCGCGCCTGGGGGCCGGTTTGGCCTACCAGGCCGGATTTATGGCGAGCACTATCGGGGTGGACCTATGGTATGATGGCAGATACGGCGCCTGGCCGGTGCTGTCATGGCAGGCCGGAGGCCAAATCCTGCGGCTGTATGCCGGTTTGCGCTGGATACCGGGAGCCGTGTTGGTCTCCGCCGGCTTCCGCCTGACCCACCACCGCTGGAGCCTGACCTACGCCGTGGGCTTTCAGGAAGCCGCCCTGGGCCTGCCGCAAATGCTTACCGTGGGCCGGATACTGTGACTAACCGGGCGACCCAGGGTACCGGCAGGCGCTTACCACTCATCAGGCGGGGCTGATACTTAATGGCCGGATCAAAATCCACACCGCCTAAGTTTCTGCGCATAATTTTTGTTTTGCTGGTACTGTTGGCCCTCAGTTTCGTGGCCAAACAGGTCACTTCCTCCTGGAACCGCGAACGGCGCCAAGCCGCGGCGGAATTGCCCCAGCTGCGGGCCGATTTGATCGCCGAACTGGAGCGGATCGGCCTGACCCGCTCGCCGATACCGGGCGTGGACGAAAGCATCCGGTTCGGCCATCCACCCACCATGACTTCGGATGATCTGATGCTGTTGCTCAGGCGCATCATGCAGCGCCACCGGCTGACCCTGGCCGCGGCGGTAAAATACGAGGAACGCCGGGAACTGTACGTGGAACTCACCACCGAGGAACGGCTGCTGGTGGGCAGATTCACATTCGCCCCCCGGATCGAGACAGCCAATACCGCGAGCGGCGTGCGGGGCCGGATAGCACTGATCATCGATGACTTCGGTTATATGCACAACCGGACCACCGAGGGATTTATGAACCTGCCCGAAAAACTGACTTTATCTATTTTACCGGGGCACCGATTCTCGGAAATCCTGGCGGAGGAGGCGATACGCGCAGGGCATGAGGTGATCGTTCATATGCCCATGGAGCCGGAAGGCTACAACGGCCGGGACGAGGAGGAATATATCCTGCGGTTCGGGATGGAGGAAGCCGAGGTGCTTGGCCGGGTACGGCGGGCCTTCCAGCTGCTGCCCCAGGCGGTGGGCATGAATAATCACGAAGGCTCGCTGGCCACCCTGGATACCGTCATGCTCCAGGTGCTGGCTCGGGAGTTGCGCGAGCGAAATAAGTATTTCGTGGACAGCTATACCACTCCCAATACCAAGGCTGAGGATATCATGCGGGCTAATGGGGTGCCCACTATGGGGCGCCGGATATTCCTGGATAACGTGGATGACCCGGCCTACATCCGCCGGCAGCTATCCCGCCTGGCGGCCTCTGCCGAACGCGACGGCGGCGCTCTGGGGATCGGACATGTGGGGGCCAGCCACTTAAATACCCTGGCCGTGCTGGCCGAGGAGATCCCCTTGCTTATCAGCCAGGGCTACGAATTTGTCTTCGTTTCCGAACTGCTTTTAGAGATCGTTGATTGACCTGGCCTGCTAATCCACCGCCCGGCAGCTGGAACTACCGCTGTCGGATAGTCGGGGGATGGTCCTTGGGCGGCCTGCTGCTCCCCATGCTCGCCGGTCTGCTGTTTGGGGGCTGCGACGAGCCCCGCGGCCGGGCCATATTGCCCGCAGATCTGTACGGTACCTGGGCCGGGGAGACCATCGCCGGCCGGGCGCTTTTCTTCTTCGGACTGGAGGATGCGGTGCAGCGGTTCGAACTACGGGCCGCACCGGGCGAGTTTACCGATTCGCTGAATACCGGTGAAGTCATCCTTTCCGAAGGGCGCTGGGGAATTACCGGCGCCACCTTGAACCTGGTGGATGAGGCCGCCCTGCTCTATGCCTGTCCCATTACCGATGGGGACCCCTACGACGTTGTCCTGAACCAGGATAAAACTATCATGCTGCTGGACTACCTGGGCCAGGAATGCCCCATCCGGGGCGACCTGCTGGCGAGCGCTGACTGGATTAAGCAGGATGACGGCCCGGAGAAAACCCTCTGGCGATGAAATCCCCGGACCGCATAGTCCTGCAGGAGCGGCTGTTTCTGGTGCTGGCGGCGGTGTTTATAGCCGCCCTGGTGGTCTCCAACCTGATCTTTCAGAAGTTTTTTACCTGGTCGCCATTCGGGATTTACACCTTCGAAATTTCGGTAGGCATACTGCCCTACCCGATCACTTTTTTGGTAACGGATATCACATCGGAGATTTATGGCCGTCGCCGGGCCAACCAGATGGTCATCGCCGGCTTCTTTGCCAGCCTCTTTATCCTGGGCATCGTCCTGCTGGCGGACGCCGTTCCGCAAACGTCCTGGTCGCCAGTCAGCGGGGAGATGTTCCACAAGGTATTCGGCCTGTTCGGGCCGGCGGTATTCGCTTCAATGGCGGCCTATCTTACGGCCCAGTTCATCGACATCCGGGTCTACCATTTCTGGAAACGCCTTACCAACGGCCGCCACCTGTGGCTGCGCAACAACGGTTCCACCATCTTTTCCCAGCTGGTCGACACCGTCCTGGTGGTACTACTGCTGTGCCTCACGGGGGCCATCGGTTGGGAACGATTCTGGGGGCTGGTGGAAAACGGCTTCCTGTTCAAAGTATTAGTGGCCCTGGCCGACACGCCGGTGCTTTACCTGGCGGTAGGGTTGTTGCGCCGGGCATTGGGCTTGGCCCCTGGCGAAGAGATCGCCGGCGAGCAACCGCTGGCCTGAACCGGCAACCGTGTTAACTTCGACCTATCATTAAGGAGTCTTTGAGTAATGAAAAAACCGTGGATCATATTGATCGCAGTACTGCTGGTCCTGTTTATCATGGGCCGCTGGTTCGTGGGTACCCGCAACGGTCTGGTGGTGCGGGACGAGGCCGTTAAAACCGCCTGGAGCCAGGTGGAGAACGTCTACCAGCGGCGGGCCGACCTGATTCCCAACCTGGTGGAGACCGTCAAGGGGGTGGCCAGCTTCGAGCGCGAAACCTTCACGGCCGTGGCCGAGGCCCGCTCCAAGGTGAACAACATCAACATGCAGGGCGTTCTTGACGATCCCCAGAAGTTCCAGCAATTCCAGGCCTCTCAGGGGCAGCTCAGCAGCGCCCTGAGCCGCCTGATGGTGGTGGTGGAGCGCTACCCGGACCTCAAAGCCAACCAGAGCTTCTTAAACCTCCAGGCCCAGCTGGAAGGCACCGAGAACCGCATCGCCGTGGAGCGCCGGCGCTTTAACGAGGCCTCCCAGGGCTACAACACCGCCATTCGACTGTTCCCGGCCTCCATCGTGGCGGGCATGGGCGGTTTTAGCGCCCGGGCGTACTTTGAGGCTGAGACCGGGGCCGAACAGGCGCCTGAAGTCCAGTTCTAACTAACCGCACCATGCCCAGGCCTGATCATGCACTGCGGCGCTGCCTTGGATGGCTGTTGCTGCTCGCTATCCTGGTGGCTCCCCTGGCGGCCGGGCTGGACTTTCCCCAAAAG
>JACZSB010000317.1 GCA_022574435.1 Fidelibacterota bacterium | reverse complement strand
GCCGGCATAAGAGTCACTATTGGGTAGACTCCCGGCATTAAATGTGGCATTCGCGGTTGAGCCGGGGAAGGGATCGCCGTTATCCCCGGAGTCAATGTTCTCTTCCAACTCCCATAAGCCGTCGGCCTGTTCCAGGGCTACCAGGTAGTGTCCGGAGGCCGTGTAGCCCGGATACCACTCATTATCGTTCTGCGTGCCCACAGTTTCATCCACATGGTAAATCAGCAGCCCGCCGCCCGGCAGGGCCGCATCGAAGCTCAATAGCTGCCGGTTCTCCACCAGGAAATATTCATTACCGGCTCCGCCGTCGGTCCACAGCAAGTGCACTTCGGCGCTGTCGGCCACCGGGGCAATCACATAACCGGCGCTGTTGGCGCTATGGACTATGGGAGTTATGTACCCCATCTGGATATGGGTCCAGGCGTCGGGCAGGGCCGGAGAACTACCCAGGGTTCCGTTCCAACTGCCACCCGCCAGCAGGGTCCAGCGCCCCAGGCCACCGGAAGTGCCATCCCGGTCGTACAGGTCCGGCAGGCCGAAAGCGGCGTGCGCCATCTCGTGGGCGTAGACCCCGATGGTCATATCCTCGCCGGCCTCCGCCAGACCGTCCACGTCGAGATCCCAATACTCCGGTTCGACGGAGTACCGCCATACATACACCCCATCCAATGGGATCGCCGAAGAAGTCGCCCAGGCATGCGACCACATATCATTGTCGTTGCCGGTCAGCTCCGCCCCGGTCCCGGAGTGCACCACAAACAGGGCATCCACGTAGCCGTCACCATCATTGTCATACTGGGAAAAGTCCACTGAGGCATTCACCAGATTGACCACAGCCTCCACCAGCCCCTGCGAATTGGTGGGGTAGGATCCCATGCCATTTTCCGGCTCACCTATGCCGTCATCTCCAACATAATAGCTGTAAGTCTGGGGTGCCCGGGCCCAGCCGATGGCGCTGGGGAAGTTGACGGTCACCACATCCAGGTTGCCGTAGCTCAGCACCGAGAAATAATCCTGCATGCTGCCGGTGCCGTCCTCAAAAATCAAGGTATCAAAAAATGTAGCCTGGACCTGTTGATTTTTATCCGAGAAGTCCACCAGGATCACCAGGGCATTGTAATTGCCGGTTGGGTGAACTGCCGCACCGAATCGCCTCTGGGCGCCGTCCAGCTGGTTGCCGGGCATGGCCTTCAAGGCCGGTGCCGACCAGGGGGCATTGATCCCCTTGGCGCGCAACTCGGCCATGTGCCGCAGGTAGTACGGTTCGGCGATCTCACCGGAGCGGATCTTCTCCAGCAGCCGTGGATGGGGCGGTATGGAGGCCCAGGCGATACCGCTGATAATCAACAGGGTCAACAGGAAAGTCTTAACGATCGGTCTCATTGCGTTACCTTCTATTGTGTTCCCGAATTACATAGCTGCCTGGCCGGTGGCAACAACCGCTGCGCACCCCTGTGAGCGGCCCAGCGACGCCCAGGATTACTGTAATTTTGGCCCCTTAAGACGATCAAACGCGAGAATGTCGCCAGATATAAGTTAATCTCTGCACCAATGCAAATGGCAATCCTGGTAACTGTGATCTGCATACTTAAGGACAACGGCACTGCCCGGCGTCAAGTTAGATGCGCGGGGGGGGAGCTGGATGTGACGAGAGTCACAATCCCGGCAAGGGAGATTCTGGATAAAAGTATGGCTCATTGCGGTACTCGCAGTTAACTTTAATGAGACTCATTCGCAATAAATGCTCGCTCAAACCGGATTTAAAAATCGATACCAGTCGGAATATTACAATATTTGATATAAGGAGCTTGAAATGATCTCACGAACTTTTGGCCTGGTAGTGGCCGGCGTCGGCCTGGCATTTTGCACATTGGCATACGCCGATAATCGGGCCTATGTATGGACCTACGAGTATAAGACCATGAAAGCTGGGGAGGCTGAAGTGGAATATTACACCACCTTCCACTCCCCGTTTCCAGATTCTCTAACCGGCACCGTCACCGCCGAACACAACCTCGAGCTTGAAGTGGGCATGAACGATCGCTTCGATATGGGCTTTTACCAGGTATTTGTGCAACCGCCGGAAGGAGTCCTGACGTATAAGGGCTTCAAGGTCCGGGCGCGCTACCGGTTCGGGGAATCGGGGCAATATCCCATCGATCCCCTGCTATACGTTGAGTACAAAGGCCGGCCGGATTTCTCCGGGCACGAGTGGGAAGTGAAGTTGATCCTGGCTAAGGATTTCAACCGTTTAAATGTTGCCGTGAATCCGGTGCTGGAGTTCGAGTCGGATGACCATGGATGGGAGCGGGAGTTCAAATACAATATGGGGATCAGCTATCGCCTGCACCAACTTGTGGGTTTCGGCCTGGAGGCTAGAGGCGGCCCGCAGGGCCATTACCTGGGTCCGGTGATCTCCCACGGTAAAGATGATCTCTGGGCGGCATTGGGCTCCGCCTTCGCCATCACCTCTATTTCAGGCGGCAAACCCAAATTTATGCTGCGCCTGATCGTGGGCATTGGACTGCGCCCTTAAGAGGCCTATCCGGGGCGGATTAACTACTGCCAATTATAACCGGGAAGAGGCAGACTGGCGATTCAGCCCGGGATGGACATGGATACCGTCGACGGCGCCCAGCCGCGGCTGGGGATAGATTTGGCGGGTAGCGCCATCACTCGATAATCTCCTCCGCATCACCGCGGGCGATGGTGATCTCACCGGCCTCATCCAGCCGGCGCACTATTTCCAGGATATTAGCCTGGGCCTCATCTACTTCCCGCACCCGTACCGGACCGAGAAATTCCAGCTCGTCCTTGAGCATATTGGCCGCCCGTTCAGACATATTATCATAGATCTTGGTCTGGAGCTCATCGCTGGTGGCCTTGAGAGAAAGTGCCAGGGTTTTGGAATCGATTTCCTTGATGATCTTCTGAATGCTGTCATCGGCCATATCAGTCAAGTCCTCGAACAGGAACATCAGATTGGTGACTTCCAGCGCCAGCTCGGGATCCCGCTCCCGCAGGTTATCCAGGATGTTTTTCTCGGCGGCCCGGCTGGCGTTGTTAAGGATCTCGGCCACAGCCGGCGGCCCGCCGCTAGTGCGCATGTCCTTGCCGAAGACATCGCTCATCTGTTCGCTGAGCACGTTCTCGATCTCCTTGACCATCTCGGGCGAGGTCTTCTCCATGGTGACCAGGCGATAGGAAATCTCCGCCTGCTGCTCCTCGGGCAGTTGCGAGAGCACCGATGCGGCCTGTTTGGATTTCAGATTAGCCAGTATCAGCGCCGCAGTCTGAGGGTGCTCATCCTGCAGGAAACTCAGTAATTGAGCGTCATCCACCGTCTGGAGAAGATAAAATGCACTTACCTCTGTGGCCGCCTCAATTTTCTTCAGGAAATCCTCCGCCTTGCGCATGCCCCAGGCCTTTTCCAGCACCTGTTTGGCGAAGTCCATGCCGCCCTGGGCCATGTAATCCTTGGCCATCATCATCTTGTAATATTCTTCAATGACCGCCTGGACCATACCCGAAGAGACATCCTGCAGCTTGGCCACTTGGACGGAAATCTTTTCCACCTCTTCCTCAGGTAAATTGCGCATGATACCGGCCGAGGCTCCCACACCCATGGCAATCATTAGTATGGCCGCCTTCTCGT
>JACZSB010000039.1 GCA_022574435.1 Fidelibacterota bacterium | reverse complement strand
TCCCAAATCGATCTCTATTGTTGATATGCTGAATATGGCGCCTGATACTCTCAAAGTCGGTGGCTCGGCGATTGTAAAAGGTGAGGGCAGCATTGCCGCGGGCCGGTCGGTATGGGGCGAGTTTGAGCTGATAGCGCCGTTTGCCTTCATCATACCCTACACCATTACGTTTCTCCCGGCCGACGCCACCCCTGTGGCGCCCATGGACTCGTCTATCCGGGAGCAGATTCGGACGGCGCTGTTGTCCGCCAGCCTCACTTCAATCGTTACCAGCTATTTCCCCATCGCCGGCAATATCGACATGTTGGTGTCCGATTCCACCCTGTTTCCCCTGGCCTTTGACGAGCTGGACCAGTTGACCGCCGGCATTCCGGAGACAGTCTATACGACCTACGACACAATTATCTATAGGTCCTTGACAGACGCCCTGGAAGCCGACTCGATCATGGGGATATCCCACATAGTCTATTATCCCGAGAGCAGCAGCGCCGGCCAGGCCACGGCTCGTTCCGGCATTCGAGCCACCCGGGTGGAGTTCTTCGCCACCGGCAACGACACTGTACCGGCCTTCTGGGTGGGCCGCTTATTCGACATGGAAATCCCGGCGGCGGGGGTTGACGACATCTGGGGGCACGTAGACCCTGATAGGCCGGGTGACACCACTCAGGTGATCGCCCTGGACGCCGAGCGGGTTAACTGGTTGACTTCCGATGAAACAGTCTATGTGAAGCCGATGATTTCGTTTTACAAGACCGACGGCGCGCGCACCGTGCAATCGACCAACAGCATCGATTTCGCGGCCTACATCACTTTCGAGATGTCCAGCGATGTGCTGGTACCACCTAAGGATCCGGATACCACGCAGGTTACGGCCGGATCGATAGCACCCTATTCAGTGGCGGTGGACAGCACTATTTCTATCGGATTGGATAATGTATTCGGCAATCTGGATAGTACGATAGCGCTGAAGGATATGGAGCTGGACGCGGTGAGCAATCATACCGGGGTTGCTTCGGTGGACGTGGCCCCCGGTATCGATAGCCTGGGCGCGGGTGAGCGCTGGCTCTATATTACCGGCCAAGGTGTGGGGGCGGCTAAAATCACCGTCACGGTCGACGATGATCCCCAGGACCGGGCCGACCCGGTGGCGGTTTCATTCTATGTCACTGTTTACCAGGACACCTCATCTGGCTCGCCGTCCGGTCCGGGGCTGAATTCGGCCCCCATGTCTCCGGCCCGTGACGAGCGACGGGAATCTATCCTCCGCTCGACCACCTGGCTGCCTGAGGGGCGGCGCTGATGTTCTCGTCGCGACTGGCGGTATCATTGCTGCTGCTGTCGGCGTTGGCGGGGCCTACGGCTCTGCTTTCCCAGGAACCGCTGGCGGATGCCCGGGCCCTGGCCCTGGGAGGCGCCATGGTGAGCACCGCCGAAGGCATACACGCCGTGGGCTACAACCCCGCCCGGTTGGCGTTCTCGCAGAAAAACTTCAGCATGAACCTGGGGGGATTCACTTTCGGCATAGCCAATAATATGCTATCGGTAAATAATTACAATAGGATCAACGGCGCTGATTTCATCGATCCCATCTCCGCCGATTACGTTGACAAACAACAGTTCTTGGACGACATCGATCCCGAAGGCTGGAAACTGAATACCACCCTGCACCTGCCTATTCCCGTACTCAACTGGGCTCGCGGTACAACCGCCTATTCCAGCGAGATGCTCATATACGGCGCCTTTGGCCTGCCCAAGGGCTTCTTCGAACTAATGCTCGAAGGAAACCCCATAGGCCAGGAATTGAATATCGACCTGAAGGAGGAGATGATCGGGGTCATCGAGTGGGGCTTCAGTTTTGCTATCCCTACCGGCAATATGGCCTTCGGGATCACCTTGAAATACCTCCAGGGCCTGTTCTTTCTGGGGGTGGACCCCGACTCCAGTTACGGAACTTTTATAACTGATATTACCGGGCTGCATGGTGAAGGGCGCTATCTGTTCCGGCAAGCCGTGGGGGGTAGCGGCTTCGGCCTGGACGTAGGTTTTGCCACCGGGGAGATGAACGGTTACCAATTTGGTATCGCATTGATCAACGCCGTTGGACGCATCCGCTGGCAGGGGCCATCCATCACCAAGGACCTGATGGGCGACGCCTTGCAGGGGATGATGCCCTGGGGCGAGAATGAGTACTTCCTCTACACCTACGAGGCCCGGGATGTGACGCTCATGGAGCTGCAGGACGGTACCCCGATGGACAGTCTATTTATCCGTGAGAGCTACACGGTATTCGAATCCGCCGATTCAGGTCTGGTGCGTTCTGAAGGCCGGGACGCTGGAGATTACAACCTGCGCCCCTTCACGACCGACTATCCCTCAATTTTCCGGATGGGTGGTTCCAAGATGTTCGCAGGTGTGGGCCGGGTGTCGCTGGATCTGACCACCAATTTTCAAAATAGCCTGTGGGCCGATCGGGGCTGGCATTTGGCCATGGGGCTGGAGCTGCTGGCGCCGCCCAGTTTCCCGGTGCGGATGGGTCTGCGCTACGGTGGTAAGGACTCCAGCCAGCTGGGGATCGGCTTCGGTATCCATAAAGGACCGCTCCATTTCGATTTCGCCATGGCCTTCAATAACGGATTGTTGATTCATACCGCCAAGGGGCTGAGCCTGGCCCTGGGCCTGACCCTGGTGCGCTAACCGGGTACGCTCAGGGCGAGTTTCGGGTTTCGAGTTACGAGTTACGAGTTTCAAACGGTGGCGGTCCGTCGTTGGTAGTCAGTCGGCAGTCGCCTGCGGCCACCAAGACCAAACATCCCACCCCACCGTTGGCGGGGTCCCATCCAATATCCAGTATCCATTATCGAGTATCGAGTTCGTGGTTTCCGCATCAAAGCCCGCCTATGGCGGGATTCCATCCAATATCTAATATCCAACATCCAATTATTGACGCCTTCTGTCGCCAGCAAGTACTAGAAGGTCAACTGCGCTGCCTGAGCAGCAGGTAAAATCCCAGCCCCAAGAAAATGATATTGGGTAGCCAGGCTGATAGCAACGGCTCCAGCAGACCCTGTTTGCCCAACGATTTCCCCAACATGATGGCCACGTAGTAGCCGAAAATGACGAAGATGCTCATACCGGCGCCGAATGTCAGGCTGGCCCGGGGACGCCCCACACTCAATGGCAGACCGAACAGCACCATGATAAAGGCGGTGCAGGCGAAGGCCACCTTGAAGTGCAGGTTCACCACCCAGCGGGTGGGATCCACGCCGTTACGGATCAGCTGCGCCACAAAGCGGCGCAACTCCCCGTAGCGCATCTCCTCCGGCGTGACCGCCATTTTCATCAGATCAAGTGGCGTGATGGCCAAGCTTATGAGGGTGTCGGTGCCTTGCCGGGTAAGAATGGAGGTATCAGCGTTGTCCCGGAAGGAACGGTAAACATAATTCGCAGCGTGCCACAAGCCGCGCTCCTCATCCCATTTCAGCACGTTAAAATCGATACGCTCCAGTAGCCGTCCCTGGTCAAACCGCTGTAGATAGACCCCTTTAGCCTGCTGTTTGCGGTAATCGAAACGGTCGATGGCCACAGTTTCATTGGCCGAATGTTGCAGGAATATGTTCTGTTTGAGCACCTTGTGCTTCCTGCGGTATTGGCGGGTCAGGAACTCGCTCTGCATTTCCGCCTTCTTGCGCATCCCGGTGGAAACCAGCAAATCATCGAAGAAGAAGGAGCCCGTAGAGATCAGCGCGCCGGCCAGCAGCAGTGAGGCGCCGATGCGGTGGATGCTAAGTCCCGAGGATTTCATGGCGGTGATCTCGTTGCGTTTGTGTAGCATGCCCATGGAAAAGAACGTGGCCAGCAGGGTAGCCATGGGGATGGCGTAGCTGATGAACTGGGGCAAAGTATACAGGTAATAGGCCAGCACCGCCCGGCGGGGCATTTTGGCATCGATATAGTGGTCCAGGTTCTCCACCACGTCCACCACCAGGAACACGATGACGAACGCCACCAGGGCACCGCCCAGGATACCCAGGAAGCGGCGGAGAATATAGCGATCCAGCAGTTTAACCATCGGGCGAAAGATACGAATAATTTCGCTGGATCACTACGGGACATTTGCCCCGGAGGACCGCCCAGGCAGGCAGCCGGGCAATGCGGTTTGCGGTTGGCATTCCCGGCCCGCCTCTGATAAATTAATTCCCATGAAATTAGGGCAGCTCTTTTTATTCCTGGGCCTGTTCCTCATGCCGGCACGGGCCCAGGACAGCAGCTTATCCATCCAAGTCCCATCCATCGTATTGCGGGGTGTGCCCTTCACGGTAACTGTTACCGGCCGGCAGTCGGGCCCGGTCCGCCTGTCGGTGGACGGGGTTCTGCTGGCGCACGGAACCGTTGAGCAGGGAGACGATTCGATCGTCATCCATGATGTGCTGGCGCCGTTGATCGGTAACCATTTTCTGGAAGTGCAAACGTCAACCGGCACGGGCCGGGCAGGATTTTTCGCCGTTCCGGGGGCAGTCAGCATCCTGCCGCCCTTGATGGCCATCACCCTGGCGTTGATCACCAAGCAGGTGATACTATCGCTGTTCTGCGGTGTATGGCTGGGGGCGGTTTTCACCATGGGGGGCTATAACCCCCTAATCGGCTTCCTGCGCACCATTGACAGTTATCTCATCAGGGCCATCACCGATCCGGACCACATGGCCATCGTGCTGTTCACCATGACGTTGGGCGGTATGGTGGGGATCATCTCCCGCAGCGGCGGCACCCAGGGGATCGTGGTGTCTTTGGCCAGGTATGCCCATAACCGGCGGCAAGGGCAACTGGCCACCTGGCTCATGGGGCTGCTTATTTTCTTCGACGACTATTCAAATTCCCTGCTGGTGGGCAACACCATGCGGCCTTTTACCGACAAGCTTAAAATCAGCCGGGAGAAGCTGTCCTACATGGTAGATTCCACCTCGGCGGCCATCGCCAGCATCGCCCTGGTGTCCACCTGGATCGGGTTCGAACTGGGATTGATCAGCAGCAGCTTCCAGACACTGGGAATCGAGGGCAATGCCTATCTTACTTTCCTGGCCACCATCCCCTACAGCTTTTATTCGATTATGGCGCTGTTGCTGGTGGGGATCCTGGCCTACACCGGCCGTGATTTCGGTCCCATGTACGCCGCCGAACGCCGCAGTCTGCTAGAGGGCAAGGTGCTGCGGGACGGCGCCACCCCCCTGTTGGATAAGGAGCTGGCCAACCTGCTTCCTCCCGAGGGGGTCAAGAGCCAATGGTATAACGCCCTGCTGCCGATCGGGGCCCTGATGCTGGCCTTGGTGGTAGGACTATACGTGGACGGCCGGGGTAGCCTGGGCGCCGGCAGCCACGGCTTTCGGGAGATCATCGGAGCAGCCGATTCCTTCAAGGTGCTGATCTGGGCGGCGTTCAGCGGCACCGCGGTGGCGGGAGGCTTGGCCATCGGCAGCCGCATCCTGACAGTGAATGACACCGTCGGCGCTTTTCTGGTGGGTTTCAAGGCCATGATGGTGGGGATCATCATCCTGACCCTGGCCCGCTCGCTGCAGCACGTGACCGGGGACCTGCATACCGCCGATTACATATTCCACCTCACCGAGGACATTCTCAACCCCCGCCTGCTGCCCGTGTTGACCTTTATTATCGCCGCCTTCACCAGCTTTTCCACCGGCACCTCGTGGGGCACCATGGCTATCCTGTTCCCGCTGGTAATACCCCTGGCTCACCAGTTGCCTCTGGACGCGGGTCTGCCCGAGGCCGGGCGGCAGGCCATTTTCCTGGGCAGCCTGGGAGCGATCCTGTCAGGCTCCATTTTCGGCGACCACTGCTCGCCTATTTCCGACACCACCGTCATGTCCTCCATCGCCTCGGGCGCTGACCATATCGACCACGTCCGCACCCAGTTGCCCTACGGCCTGACGGTGGCGGGGGTGACCATTCTGGTAGGCTACCTGCCGGCGGGATTCGGTTTCAACCCCTACCTGGGCAACCTATTGTCGCTGGCGCTGTTGGGGTTGGTGGTGTGGAAGTTGGGCCGGGACCCCGAGAAGGACCTCGATTCAGATAGCTGAACCCTCCGTGGGCGGGGCTTTCAACGGGCGGAGCCGGCGTCGGAGCCGGGACGGATCTGGAGCTGCTCTATGCGCCTCGGGGTCGATTTCTTAATCGTATAGACGCCGCTGGGTAAATATATCCGCTCTCCCATGTAGGGGATGCGTCCCAGGGTGGCGGTCAGATAGCCGGCAACGGTTTCATAATCCCCGGTTGGCAACCCCAGGCCGAAGCGGCGGTTAAGGTCTTCCACCCGGGCCTTGCCCCGGGCCAGAACGGAACCGTCCGGTAACCGGGACGCCTCTTCGCCCTGCACGTCAAACTCGTCCTCGAACTCGCCGAACAGTTCCTCAAACAGGTCCTCCAGCGTCACCAGCCCGGCGGTACCTCCGTATTCATCCAGGACGATGGCGATTGAGCGTTGGCTCCGCTGCAATTCCTTGAGGACATCCGCGGTGGTGTTGGAATCGGGCACCATGACCACCGGTTTGATGATTGATTGCAAGTCGGCCGGCTCCTTGAAAAGGTCGTACAGGTAGACGACCCCAATAATATTATCCAGGGAATCGCGGTAGACCGGCAGTTTGGAGTTGCCCGACTCAATCAAGGCCTGGATTACCCCGTCGAGCCCCTCCTGCTCAGGCACGGCCACGATGTCGATTCGGGGGGTCATGGCCCGTGATACGGGGGTCTCGCCGAATTCGAAAACCTGGGTGATCAAATCCTGTTCGCTCTTCTGGATTACACCTGCGCCTTTGGGGCTGGTGAAAAGGATCTTCAAGTCCTCCCGCTCCGGCCGCTGGGGCTGGTTCGGTCCGGTGGAGGTCTCTGCCTTAGGCAGGAACCGGTCGCTCAACTTTTTTAACGGTGCGATGACCGGCAGCAGCACCCAACGCCCCAGTATGTGCAGTGGCGCCACCAATCGCAGATAACGATTGGGTTGCTCCACCGAAATGGACTTTGGCAGGATTTCACCAAAAAGCAGGATCACGATGGTTATTACCAGCAGCACCACCGCTGGATGCCAGCCCTGGCCGATTAAGTAGATGGTGGCGAAGCTGGTGGCGAAAATATTGGATATGGTGGTCCCCACCAGGACGGTGATCAGGAAGCCGTTGGGGTCGTCCAATAGTGCGAGTGCCTGGGCCGCCCCGCGCCGCTGTTGCTTGCGCCAGACTTCCAGCTGCAACGGGTTGGCTGTGATGTAGGCCAGCTCGGACGCAGAGAAGAAGGCCGAGAGGCCCACTCCCAGCAGGGCCAGGGTCAATTCCAGCATGGACCCGTCAATCCGTCATCAGCAGGAGGCGCAAGGGGTGCAGATTAACTTTCATCCTCCTGAGCGTTACATAGTAAAATCAAGAGCAGTTGAAATGGCATAGGTCCAATTTAAGCAAACCTCGCCCCTGGCCGAAACGCCCAGATCGTAAAGCGCAATAACCATGGTATTACCCCGGCCCCGCGGCCATTTGATCACTGAGCACCGCAATCCCCGATCATCGGAACTGGACCGGCTGTCCGTGCGGGAGATCCTGGAGCTAATCAACGCGGAGGACGCCACCATCGCCGCGGCGGTTAAGGGGGCCATCCCCCGCATCGAGCAATTTGTGGAGCGGGTGGCGAAGGCCCTGTTGGCCGGGGGGCGTCTGATCTACGTGGGGGCAGGCACCAGCGGCCGGCTGGGGGTGTTGGACGCCGCCGAATGTCCCCCAACTTTTTCGGTCGCGCCGGAGAGGGTGGTGGGGCTGATCGCCGGAGGATCGCCCGCGCTCACCAGTTCCATTGAAGGCGCCGAAGATCGTCCGGAAGACGGGTCCATAGCACTGGCGGTCCTCAATCCCGGCCCCAACGATTGCGTGCTGGGAATCGCCACCGGGGGCACCACTCCTTTTGTTCACGGCGCCCTGGTACTGGCCCGCCGGCGGGGAGCATTCACCGGTTTCCTGGTCTGCACCTCCGAGTCCGGCCTGGAGGGCTTGGCCGATGTGATCATCCCGGTGGTGGTGGGACCGGAGGTGATCACCGGGTCCACCCGCATGAAAGCCGGCACCGCCACCAAGCTGGTGCTCAACATGATCTCCACCACCGCCATGGTGAAGCTGCACAAAACCTACGGCAACCTGATGGTCGATTTAAAAGCCCTCAATGACAAACTGTGGGAACGGGGCAGCCGCATCGTTGCCGAAATCACCGGCCTGGACTATGACGCGGCCTATAAACTGCTGCAAGCGGCCCAGGGAGATGTGAAGGCGGCCCTGGTGATGCATCACAGGGATGAGTCCCTGATGGCAGCCCGCCGCCGGCTGGAAGCAGGGCAGGGCGACTTGCGGCAGGTGCTGGAAGCGGGGGATTGACTCCTGTCGCTATCCGAGCAGCCGCTACAGGTGCTGGGGCTCATGTCGGGCACCTCCATGGACGGGGTGGACGCCAGCCTGGCGCGCATTGTCCTTACGGAGCGGCGATTCGAGTTCGAGGTGCTGGATAGCAATACCTTTCCCATCGATCCGGACACCAAGCAGGCGATTGCCGAAGGCCTCACCGGCGACAGCGAGCAGCTGGCGTCGCTACATTTCCGGCTGGGGGAGACTTATGCCCAGGTGGCGACCAACTTTCTGGCCGGCCGGCCGGTGGACCTGGTGGGCTGCCACGGCCAGACGGTGGCGCACCGGGATGGGGCCTTCACCCTGCAGCTGGGCAGTGTGGCCTCGTTGGCTAGGGCCCTGGGAGCCCCGGTGGTGTCCGCTTTCCGGGAGGCTGACCTGGCGGCCGGCGGCAATGGCGCGCCCCTGATGCCCTGGCTGGACTGGCAGATATGGCGCTCCCGCGAGGGGGGCCTAGCGACCCTTAACCTGGGGGGCGTGGCCAATATAACCGCCATCCCGCCCGGGGGGAACCGCGAGCAGGTTATCGGTTTTGACACCGGCCCCGGCATGGGATTGATCGACGAGGCGGCCCGGTTGCTGTTTGATATGCCCATGGACCTGGACGGCCAGTATAGCAGCAACGGAGTCGTGCAACCGGCGCTGCTGGCCGAGTTGTTGGAGCATCCCTTTATCCGCCGGAAGCCACCCAAGTCTACCGGGCGGGATGAGTTTGGGCCGGAATTGGTGGCGGCGGTGATGGAACGGCACCAGCTCGCCCCGGCGGACCTGCTGCGCACCCTGGTGGCTCTAACGGCTAAATCGGTCGCTTTCGCCATCACGGAATTCGTTAAATTTCACAAGTCGCTGAATATGCTGATCACCAGCGGGGGCGGGATACACCATCCCATCCTGATGAGCGATTTGAGAGCGGAATTGCCCGGCTGGCAGATTGCCGATACCCGGGAAACAGGTATAGATCCCGATCACAAGGAGGCGTTATTGATGGCGGCGCTGGCGGTGGCCCATGTGCAACGGCTGGCGGGCAACCTGCCGGGAGTTACCGGCGCCCGTGAACCGGTGGTGTTGGGCCACCTCACCCCGGCCGGTGCGGGTGGTGGACAAGGAAAGGGCCTATGAAGGATTACATATTTCGCGAATACGATATTCGGGGCGTGGTAGAGACCGATTTTCCGCCTGAGGTGGTGCGAGACCTGGGCCGGGCGTTCGGGACTTACATCTTGCGCCGGGGCGGCTCGGCAGTGACCCTCAGTGGCGATATCCGGCTAACCACTCCCGGGCTGAAGGAGAATTTCGCCGTAGGGCTGCTGAGCACCGGGGTGGATGTGCAGGACATCGGCATCCTGCCCACACCGGCCAACTATTTCAGCCTGCACCATTTGGACGTGGCCGGAGCGGTGCAGATTACCGGCAGCCACAACCCGCCCGAGTATAACGGTTTCAAGCTCACCGAGCCCAGAGGAGCGGTCTACGGCCGGGAGATACAGGTGTTAAAAGAGCTCATCCTCGAGCGGGACTTCGAAACCGGGACCGGCCGGCTGGAGGAGGTCGACGTGCTGCAACCCTATCTGGACATGCTGGAGGATAAGATTACCCTGGAGCGGCCGCTGAAGGTCGTCATGGACTGTGGCAATGCCGCCGCCGTCCTGGCAGCGCCGGAGATTTTCCGCCGGATGGGCATGGAGCTTACGGAGCTGTTTTGCACCGTGGACGGCACGTTCCCCAACCACCATCCCGATCCCACCGAGGAGAAAAACCTCCAGGACCTGATCGCCGAGATGAAAACCGGCAATTACGACTTAGGTGTGGCCTATGACGGCGACGCCGATCGGATCGGGGTGGTGGACAACCAGGGGAACATTATCTGGGCCGACACCCTCATGTGCTTGTTTCTCGAGGAGGTAGCCCGGCCGGGCGAGGCCGTCATATTCGATGTGAAATGTTCCCAGGCCCTGGAAGAGGAGATCCTGCGGCACGGGGCCGTCCCGGTTATGTGGAAAACGGGTCACAGCCTTATTAAGGAAAAGATGCGGGAGCTGCAAGTTGGGTTTGCCGGCGAGATGAGCGGCCATATTTTCTTCGCGGACGAGTACTTTGGCTATGACGACGCTATTTATGTTTCCCTGCGGCTGGCGCGGCTGCTGTCCCGGACGAGCAGATCGTTGGCCGAACTGGCGGCGCAGGTGCCAACCTATCACAGCACGCCCGAGATGCGCCTGGAATGCCCCACCGATGAGGAGAAGTTCAAGATCGCCCGAGCCGCGGAGGAATACTTTAAGTCCCGGTACGAATGTATCGACATCGATGGGGTGCGCATCAAATTTGGTGACGGCTGGGGCCTGGTGCGAGCTTCCAATACCCAGGCTGTGATAGTCTGCCGCTTCGAAGCCCGCAGCCCTGAACGGCTGGAGGAGATCAAATCATTGGTGACCGGCAAGCTGCACGAGTTCGGCCAGATCAAGCTGGCGGGATGACCATCTCACCTGAATATCTGTCAACGCTCCGGGAGCGGATCGACCGCCGGCTGGTGGAGGTTTATCCCCACGGTCCCCGGCTGCTGGCCGAGCCGATCAACTATGTCCTCACCGGCGGCGGCAAACGGCTGAGGCCGATCCTGACCATGATCACCGCCGAGGCGCTGGGCACCCGGGACGATAGGGCCCTGCATGCCGCAGTGGCAGTGGAAATCCTGCACAACTTTACATTGGTGCACGACGATGTGATGGACCAGGACCGCACCCGGCACGGCCAGCCCACGGTACACACCCGCTGGGATGAGGGCGTAGCCATTCTCACCGGGGACGCCATGTTCATTAATGCCCTGGGGGAGCTGCAACGTTCATCGGTGGCCGTGACAGCCATGAGCCAGGCGTTCACTAAGGGCGCCCTGGCGGTCTGCGAAGGTCAGGCCCTGGATAAGGAATTTGAATCCCGGTCGGATGTGTCGTTGGAGGAATATCGCGCCATGATAGACCTGAAGACCGGCTACATGCTCGGTCTGGCCGCGGAGCTGGGCGCCCTGGCGGCCGGGAGCGAACCGGCCCAAGTGGATAGCGTGCGCCGTTTCGGCCAATTGCTGGGACGGGCCTTTCAGATCCAGGATGATATGCTGGAACTATTCTCCGATTCCGGTACCATGGGTAAAAGCCTGGGTAGCGACTTGCTGTCTGACAAGAAGACCTACCTGGTAGTGGCCGCCCTGGATGTGGCCCGGGAGGAGGTGCAAGGGGCCCTGGAGCTGGCCAAGGGCGACCTGGAGGCGGGAATGGATGTTTTGCGGGACCTGTTGCAGCAAAATGGTATCCAAGCGCAAGCCGAAGGGGTAGTGAAAGATACCATCGCCCAAGCGCTGGACGAACTGAACATCCTGGGGGAGCGCAAGCAATCGTTGGTGGCATTTAGCCAGCTGGTGTTGAACAGGAAGAATTAGGCTGTTTAACGGGATATCCCCAGAGCCGTGACAAGTTAAGGAAAAATGCCTTGGAGCAACTGATCCAGCGTTATGATCATAGCGATATGAGGGCGGCGATTCGCGGCTGTCCCGGGCAGATTACCGCTATCCTGGACCGCTACTCGTCATGGACGCCCCGGTCGCCGGACCAGGATTTCGAGCAGGTTCTGTTTATTGGGATGGGAGGCTCCGCCATCGGTGGCGACCTGGTGCGAGTCTGGATGGACCGGCTGGCAACGCGGCCCCTGATAGTGCTGCGGGGCTACGGCATCCCCAACTGGGTGGGTGAGCGGACGCTGGTGCTGGCCTCCTCATACTCGGGCAATACCGAAGAGACCCTGGCGGCTACCGGTCAGGCGGCGGAGAGGGGCTGCCGGGTGGTGGCGCTAACCAGCGGGGGACGGCTGGCCACTCTGGCGGAGTCGAGCGGTTGGGACCGGCTGGAGATTCCCGGAGGAATGCAGCCGCGGGCGGCTATCGGTTATTCAGTGGCGGCCACCTGTGTCGCGCTGGTAAGCTTGAAGCTGTTGCCCGGGTCGGTGCTGGACGATTTGGCGGCCGGCGCCGAGCTGATGTCCACAGACGGTTCGCTTTGGGCCGATCACGAGCACCAGGATAACCCCAATCCGGCCATTGCGAAGCGGCTTCTGGGGGTGCTGCCGGTGATCTACGGCTCGACGGGCGCCACCGAGACCCTGGCGCTGCGGTTACGGGGACAGCTGGCGGAAAACGGCAAGATTTTCGCGAGCCACCAGCTGCTCCCGGAACTGAACCACAACGAAATTGTGGGGTTGAACGAGCGCCTTAAGGATCAGGGCGATCCGCTGCTGGTGTGGCTGGTAGACCGGGAAGACCACGCCCGGGTGGGTCTGCGGCGGCGGCTCACGAGCGAGCTCCTGGGAATCGGGGGCCGGCAACCTGGTGAAATCGTGCTGGAAGGCCGGGGCGAGACCCTGGTTCAGCGCAACTTGACTCTGTTGCACCAGGTGGATTGGATTTCGTATTATGCAGCGCTACTGGGAGGCAAGGACCCCTCGGAAATCGAGATCCTGATCAGACTAAAGCAAGAAATGTCACAGAATTGAGGATATAGCCATTTCGGACGAGGGTTTGCTTGACAAGGTTTTTCACTTGGGAGTATATTGTCTGCTGACATGATTCAGGTTCAGGTAGAAAAGATATCATTTTATCCCCCCAGCAAGGGCTATGCGGTCTTGCTGAAGGAATCGCTGGGTAGCCGCTACCTGCCGGTGATCGTGGGTAGTTTCGAGGCCCAGTCCATCGCCCTGGCGTTGGAAGAGGTTCAGATGCCCAGGCCCATGACCCATGATCTGTTCTGCAATATCTTAGAGGAGCTGAACATTGAAATCCGCGAGGTGCTGATCTCAAGCCTGACCGATGGCACCTTTTTTTCCAAGATCAGCCTGGCAGGCGAATCTGGTAGCGGCGAAGTGGACTCCCGTCCCAGCGACGCCATCGCATTGGCGCTGCGGGTGGGTGCTCCGATCTACGTCACCGAGGCGGTGATGGAAGAAGCGTCCGTGCAGGAATTGACCGAATCGACGGTGTCCCCCTCGGATAATCCCGCCGAGGAAGTGTCGCCCCAACAGTCCCAGGATTACCTAAAGCAGCTGGAAGAGCAGCTGGCCCGGGCGGTGCTTGATGAAGAGTACGAGGCGGCGGCAGTCATCCGGGACAAAATAAAGAAGATTCACGCCGAAATCAGCAAACAGTAAGCGTCAGGGGATGGGCGTATCGGTACTCGATACTGTATGGGACCCCGCCAGCGGCGGGGTGGGATATTGGGTGAGGGATACTTAGTATTGTTGGCCGCGGACGACTGCCGATTGACTACCAGCGATGGATTACCACCGTTTGAAACTCGTAACCAGTAACCCGTAACTCGTAGCCCATAACTAATCCCCTTCCCGCTCCAAAGTCTTCAGCGCCAGCCCGGCCGCTTCCTGCTCAGCGGCCTTTTTTGTGTCCGCCTGGGCGCTCTGAAAGGTCCGTGAGCCGATTTTTACGCGTACCACGAACTGCTTATCGTGTTCCGGGCCCTTGGTGCGTAACAACTGAAACTTGGGATTGCCCAATTCCTGGCGATGGCAGACTTCGATCAACCGCCCCTTGCTATTTTCGATTTGTTGCCCGCTCCGGGCCCGCTTGAGAACATAGCGCCGTATGAACCGGTCAGCGGCCGGCATGCCCCCATCCAGGTATAGGGCCCCGATCAGGGCCTCAAAAACGTCCCCGGAGATATTTCGCCGCACTTTTGGATCTTTAAGATTGACGCCGCTGTTTACCTGGATAAACTGATGCACACCCATGTCCTGGCCGACCTTCGCCAGCAGGTCCTTGTTGACCAGCGCTGAGCGCCGCATGGTCAGATCGCCTTCGGTGGCTTCCTGGAAGTGTGTGTAGAGGTGGACCGAAACAATGTGACTGAGGACCG
>JACZSB010000316.1 GCA_022574435.1 Fidelibacterota bacterium | reverse complement strand
ATACCAATACTTCCCACAGGCGAAGAAGGCTGCCAACCCCTGGGCATGCACCCAGGCAGCCGCCGATGGGGAGGAGTGCCTTGCTGGCGCGCAGGATGTGCCCAATGCGGACCAAACCACCGGCTTATTATCGATTGTATAGGCGGCGGCAGAACCACAAGGCGGGAATGAAGGTGGTTGGATGTGTGCCCCCAGCCAGATTATTGTTCAACACAGGGGGTAAAGTCGGATAAATTTGAGAACGTGAACCATGAGTTGGCCTACGGACCTTGGTGAGCGAAGGATGGGGTGAATAATAATGAAAATGACTGAAAGGCGGGCTTGCCATGTCCTTTGATTATATAAGCAGCTGGTTTACGGGACACCCTGACTGGGGCCGTTACCTGGCCCTGGTGGGGGTGCTGGCTCTCAGCGTGCTTTCGTACCTGGCGGCCACGATGATCATCCGGCGCACCCTGACCGGTCTGATCGAGCGCAGTGCCACCCAGTGGGACGACATTCTGTTGCGGCGGCAGGTTTTCCACCGGCTGGCTTACATTATTCCCGTGCTGGTACTGTTCTACTTTACGGCGCTGTTGCCGGCCTACGGTGCGCCGCTGGAAAGACTGCTCTCGGCGGTGATCGCCTGGCTGGTGGTGCTGGTGATCAGCGCCCTGCTCAACGCCGGACACGACATATTCGAGCACACCGAGTTCGCCCAGCGGCTGGGGCTGAAAAGCTACCTGCAAGTGATCAAGCTGGGGCTCTATATCCTGGGAATGATCATAGTGCTTTCGCTGCTCATGGGCCGCTCACCGTGGGTGCTGCTCAGCGGCGTGGGAGCCCTTACCGCCGTGCTGCTGCTCGTATTCCGAGACACACTGCTATCCTTCGTGGCCAGCCTGCAAATCAGCTCCAACGACCTGATGCGGGTGGGGGACTGGATAGAAGTCCCCGAGTTCGACGCGGACGGCGATGTAATCGATATTGCCCTGCACACCATCAAGGTACAGAACTGGGACAAGACCATCACCATGATCCCTACCCACAAGCTGCTTGAGACCTCGTTCAAGAACTGGCGGGGAATGTTCAAGAGTGGCGGCCGGAGAATCAAGCGGTCGATCCCCATCAACGTGTCCAGCGTCCGGCTGTGCGACGATCAGATGCTGGAGCTGTTCGAGAAATTCGACTACATCACCGATTATATCCGCCAAAAGCGGGACGAGGTGGCCCGCTATAACCAGGAGCGAGGCGTGAACACCACAGAATTGATCAACGGGCGGCGGCTGACCAACTTGGGCACCTTCCGGGCCTACATCGAGGGCTACCTGCGCCACCATCCCCAGATCCGGCAGGACATGACCCTGATGGTGCGCCAGCTGCCCCCCGGAGCATTGGGGCTGCCCATCGAGATTTACGTATTCATCAACGACACCCGCTGGGAAAAATACGAAGCCATCCAGGCCGACATATTCGACCATATCCTGGCGGTGGTGCCGGAGTTTGGGCTGAGCGTGTTCCAGCGAGAAACGGGAGAGGATTTTCGCTGGGCGGATAGTGGCCGGGGGAGATAGCGGGCGTCGGCGGCGGTGATCTTCAATTTGGTCATTGTCATCACATGATGTGATCTGAATCACTTACCAACAAATCGGGGCAGAAAAAGCTTGGTATCTCGGACCGTATTGTAGGAACTTGCTTTTGATAGATTTTTTCTTATCAAAAAGACGCTCACTAGTGAGAATATACGAGGGTCATAAACCCTGTACCTCTGACAGTAAGCTATCGCATGGAGGGAGAACCATGACAAAGATTACTCGGGGATTTATTCGCGTTGCTATGCTGACGTTCATATCCAGCATGGTGCTTCTTGGTCGCGGCACCGACTGGCGGAAAGAAGCGATCGATAAACTTCACTCCCTGTATGAGAAGCAGCACACAGGCCAGGCCCTACTCGATCTGCAGGTCCCCTCAGCAGACGCCACGCCGGCGATCCTGGCGCCGGCACAAGCAAGAGTGAGAGCATCCTACCAGCACCTGACGCCGGCAGAGCGCATGTTGAAACAGGAGGCCCTGATAGCCAAGCTGGAGGCGGCCGGCAAAAGCCCCGCCGAAATCAGGGCCACCTTGTCGCCCACCGGGCTGTTGGCAGGCACCGGATCCATTTCCGGGACTGTCTATGAAAGCGACGGCACCACGGCCATTGAAAATTCGTTGATCATATTGTTTGACGAATATGGTTATTTTAATGCTATCGGATTCACCGATACGGCGGGGGCGTATCAATTGTCGGGACTACCCGCTGGCGGTTATTATGTCTGGTCCCTTAATTCCGCATACGTTCTTGTCTATTATGACAATGTAGTGGACCCCGCAGATGCGACCCTGGTATTGGTGGTTGATGGCCAAGACACCCCGGACATCAATTTCGTCCTGCAACCATGGGTGGTCATCACCGGACGGGTCTTTAAGGCTGACGGCGTAACCCCCGTTGCCAGCCAGCGCGCCAGCTTCCGTTCGTATATTGAAGGGTTTAACTATGGGCGGGCAGATTACACGTTGCGGGGCTTTTCTTCCCAAACATTAGGGGACAGCGGCGAGTACGCCATCAATGTCAATCCAGAGGATATCAGACTCGAAATTCTTGTCTAAAGTTATGCAGCTGAGTTTTACCAGGATGCCGCCGATGTTGAGTCCGCCACGGTCATTGTAGTAGCCGCTACCGCCGACACCATCAAGGGCATTGATTTCACCCTTACTACCATGGTTGCGGTCGATGACGGTTACGAGCCTAACAACTTTGTGGCCGAGGCCTATGCCATCAGCTACGGTGATATCATCGACGCCCGCATCGACCCCGCCGGGGATGTGGATTATTTCTCCTTCAGCGGGACCGCCAACGACACCATAACCCTCGATATCGATGCCCAAATTGATTATGGGATAGGGGCCTCCGACATCGACTCGTACCTGGAGCTCATCGATTCCAGTGGTTCAGTCGTCCTTGAATCCAATGACGATTATAACCCACCGGGCTATGACGAGTATAGCCTGGACTCAAGGCTTGCATATGTCATTCTGGCCTACACTGGAACCTACTTCGTAAAGGTGAGAGATCTTTTTAACGAGGGTGGTCCGGACTATACCTATGCCCTCAGCCTGGTCAAGGGTGGCGCGCCACCGCCGCCGGCGGGACCGGCTCCGGTTCCGTCGGAGTGATAGTGGACCTTCTCAAAGAAGCCTTTAAAAAGCCGGTGTATGCCATGGTGGTCTTGCCCTTCGAGAACCAGTACGACGACCCGGACAGCATGGTCAATACGGCCACCTGCCTGAAGAAGGTTCTGGAAAACTCGGCGGCCGATGCGGTGTTCCTGGTGGACAACCAGAAGTTCGTCAGGGGCAACCAGACCATGACCTATAACTACGAAACAATGAACCGGAAGATCGCCGATTCATTCATGGATATCCTGTGTGTTGGCGAGGAAACCGACCGCCGCTACATCGGCGAGGTTCTAGACGCCAACGACGTGATACGAATTCTCCATGGCCCCACCGCCATTGGGATCAGCCATACTACAATCCCCAAGAAGCAGACTTCCTTCTTGGGCCGCTTCCGAAGCTCGGGCCCCAAGGCCAACCACTTTTCGGTGGCTAAGAACCAGATCGAGCGGGCGCAGAACGTGTTGCATC
>JACZSB010000315.1 GCA_022574435.1 Fidelibacterota bacterium | reverse complement strand
GCTTCTTTGGCTGCATTACATATTTTTTTGACCAACGAAAGATCGTGATTATAGACGATGGTGTTGAGCGTAAGGTAGGTATTGACACCCTTTTCATTACACCGGTTATGTATTTCAGGAAGGTCTTCAATCGTAAAGTTAATAGAAGCCCGCGCACGCATATTCATCTGCTCAATCCCGAAATATATCGAACCAGCTCCGTTGTCAATAGCTGCCTGCAGGCTCTCGAAGGACCCCGCAGGAGCCATAATTTCCACTTTTTGCGTTTTCATAGATGCAAAATTAGAAAAATTAATGATGAGTAATGAACTGCCTGCATATTATATGTCTTCCTCCCCTCTTTGAGCCACTGGCCGTTATGCTTCTCCACCAACGGCCGCTGAATCTCTTTGCTGATGCGCACCAATTCGAGAGCCTTGTCCGAGTCTTTGCCCATCAAAGCCGTGTAACCGACAATGTCGGTAAACATAATAGCAGCTAGTTGTCTATTTTGCCTTATACTTTTCATAATAAAGGTTCGGTAAACCCTCCTACGTTCTCACTTCGGCGGGCGGGCCCGTCCGAACGTCTCAGCCGGGCAGGCATGATGGCAGCGAGCCTTCGTACTAAGGTGAATCGACTAGGGAAAAGTAGATGTGACGTACTTATTTGCTTACCTCTCCATTCTGCAAAGCCTGCAGGTTTTTTTCGGCCATTTTAACCATGAACTGGAAATCTGAGTCTGAATCCTTCCACAATTCAATGAATCGCGCATAATGTGATCTTGCATTCTCGGTTTGCCCCAGCTGCTCATATATCTGGCCCCTGCGTAGATGCGAGATCGGCAGGTAGACCAGCTCAAATGGCGAGATTTCTGTTAGATATTCATACCATGGAAGTGCTTCGTGGTATCGTCCAAGCTCAAATAGTAACTCAGCTCTAATAAACCGCTCATATGCGTATGAATAATATGGAGATGCCATGGTTTGTCCGTACCATATGTGAGCCCGGGTTTGTTCCAAAATCGAAAGAGCCTCCTGTGTACGATTTTCTTCAATGGCGATTTGAGCATTAATGCATAGAGCAAGATCAACGCCCAGGGTTCCCGGACCGGCATCCAACTGCTCCAATTGATCAGCCTGTTGCAGCGCCAGATCAGCCTGACCCAGTTTTGCATTAATCAGTCCAAGTAAATAAGTTCGGATTAGGGGGTGGAGATCATTATGAGCATTAAACACTATAAAGGTGCTATTGCTATTGGGAATTGTGGATGGATCAAGGTTTTCAAGTTGATCCTTGGTCACCTCCAGATTTACAAATCCTTGAGGCAGGAAGGGAAGACTGTATAGAAGTGCCTGGTATTCCAGCGCTTCTCCCGGACTAAAGGCAGCCATAGCCTCAATTTCCTCCATGGCCATTTGCCAGTGACCATTTACCAAATGCAAGTGCGCCAGCCATGCGTGGGCAAGTGTTCGCCCCTCTACTGAGCGGTTTTCATCCGCCAGAAGTCTACCAACGCGTTTGGCGCCTTCAAAGTTTCGGGCATATACGGAGATATTCCAAATCCCGAGTGCCAGGGACAGGTCGCTGGATCTTCGCAGCTTTTCAATCATTTGCTCCTGTTCATTTTCATCGTTCTTATAAAAAGCCTGAAGTGCCAGGATCTCTAATTCACGATTTTCCTGCGGGTGAAGTGAAATAAATTTATCTACAATGGAATCTAGCTCCTCAGTGTTACTTTCAAATGCTGAGACACGGGCAAGATGTATAAGGCTACCCCAGTGATCAGGGTCATATGATAGAATCCTTTTAAGCACTACTCTAGATTCGACAAAACTTCGACCACGCAAGGGATAAGCGTGGTTCATAATCTCTCCCAGATCCATCCAGACCTCAATATCATGTGGATAAGATGCCAGGATTGATCGATATAACCGTTCTGCCTCCTCATTGGCCCCACTAGTGCGAAGCAGGAAAGCTTCTAGGAGCTGTCTGTCACGGTCTGATAATCTGCTGGCATGAAGCAATGCCTTCTCTGCAGTCTGCCTGGCAAGTTCCCCTTCAAGATTCCATTCTGCTGCTATACTGAGCCGATAATACGCCAGGGCAAATAGGCTATCCTCGTTTATGGCATTTTTAAAAGCATCAACAGAAAGCTGGAATTGCCCTTGGCGTAGAGCTCTCTCGCCTCGGAGATAGTCCTTATAAGCTTGTAAGGAGGATGTTGTTACCGCGGCAATACGCTGCACGCGAATGTCGGAATCAGGATTTAAATCAGAAAGCAGCTGTGCAGCAAGATCGTCAACTAGCTCAAATATCACGACAACCTCGCCTTCTACTGATCCAGAACCTATCTCCTTCCCATCTTGAGTTGAGTAAGCAATTGCATTGATCTGGATCTTAATTCCGGCTTGCACAATATCGCCAATAATGAAAATACCTGCCCCGAATCGCCGAGCCACCTGGCTGTTGATCTCAGGATCATCATAAGAATCGGCTTTGCGGTTAATTACGCCTGGCAATGAATGAAAATTAACACAGCGAAGTTCCCCGGCTCCATCGAGTTTGGTGATCAGTAATTTAGCCATTCCTTCTTTTAGATAGTTTAGCTCATCTCCCCCGTGTATCGTAAAAGGGAAAACAGCCATGACTGAATTTGATATGGTTTCAGCACCGGCTCTAGCGTCCTTAGTAGAGTTTCCTGCATAGCGGGGATACAAATACATAGCGATTATTACCAGAATCAACCCCACAATTACGAAGTTACTGGTTAGTGGTTTCTTTTGACTGCCCTTGTAGGGATTCTGCCAAGACTCTTTAGAACTGGTACGTACAAATCCTTCAGGACTTTGTTCATAATTCCAGGCGAGGTATAGCGCAATGGGCAATCCAACAATGAGAACCGTGAGTAAGGCAGTTGTGGACCACAACGGAAGGTCTACCAGTGATTTTGCATAGGGTACTAACAGAATCAGAAGTAGTGAGAGGACTACATAAGTTGCTCCGGCACGTGGAACTCCTCTTCTTTGCAATTCAGCAATAAAGTGGCCCGACAATTCCTCTCCATCTTTTACTTCTGGAATTGGCAATCCTACACCTTGAAGCGCATAAGTCCTTACCCCATAATCGACATTCTTGAGCTTGGCCTCTCCAAGGTACTTTGCTTGAATATCTGTCTGACCCTTTATGGCTTTCTCGATGGACTCAGAGATATAAATGCCGCCCGGATCAGCGATCGATTCCAGCCTGGAAGCCACGTTAACTCCATCGCCATAAACATCGTCCTGTTCGACAGTGACATCACCCAGATGAATGCCTATCCGCAACTTGGCATCAAGCTTCCCACGTGCAATCTCCTGAATCTCGATGGAACAATTCACCGCATCCAAAGCACTATTGAAACTGGAAAGTGATCCATCACCCATCTCTTTGAGCCACCTGCCGTTGTGCTTCTCCACCAACGGCTTCTGAATCTCTTTGCTGATGCGTATGAGTTCCAGAGCCTTGTCAGTGTCCTTTCCCATCAAGGCCGTATAGCCTACAATGTCGGTAAACATAATGGCGGCGAGCTGTCTTTTTTGGGTTATCTCTTCCATAAAAAATAGTCGGTGAATCCTCCTTTGTTCCTGTCGGAACTCCGGCGGACGGGCATAATGGCTGCTAGTTGGCGGGTGGAGGAGGTCATTGTGCTTCTGGCTTTGGTTGTTAGAGGAAATGGCGTTTATTATTTATACTTAT
>JACZSB010000314.1 GCA_022574435.1 Fidelibacterota bacterium | reverse complement strand
CCGGGCATCGGGCCATAGGGCGTCCGTTCTTGCGCCTCCCATGATAGAGGAAACCATATTATTGTCCCAGAATGAGGCCGTGGCCGGTTGCGCAGTGGGAATCTGCAATTCGGTCGTTGACCAGCCGCTCTTCGCTAAAACCAGCTTCTCCTCAGCGCGGCGTTCCAGTCCGAATTGCTCCGCGAGGTCGCTGGCTAGAATGGTCAGGGGTGCCCCAAAAGCCCGACCGGCCTGCTGGAGATCGGCCTGGAACTCGAAGCCAATGCGATACTCCAAGTCCGCCGCCCCGGCGCTGTTGTCGATGTACAGGTAATGCACGTCAGAGGTATCACCCACAAATAACGCATCGCTGAGCGAATCAGGCATCACCGCGATCACCGGCGGCAGCAGCCCCGTACCGCTGACGGTCACCGTAACCAGGGCGTCGTTGTTCTCGATGGACAGGGTGGCTGCATAGCTCACCGCCGCGGTGGGGGTGAAGGTCACCTGTACATCGCGGTTCTCCCCCGGCTCGAGCATGAAGGCTGCCGTATCCACGGTAAAGACCGGGTCGCTGGCAGTGATTGCGGTGACGATCAGGGCGGCGTCGCCATCGTTGGAGACGTTGAACGACTGCGTCGGTGATAGCCCGATGAACAGGCTGTCATAGCCCAGGGCACTTGGGGTGACCACGATCTGCGGCAGGGGAATCTCCCCCACGCCCTGCAGTTGTACGGTTAGCGTCGGTTCATCCGGGTCGTCACTGGCAATGGTCAGGCTGCCGGTGATGGTACCATCGCTGCTGGGGCTGAAGAACACCTCAACCGTCTGGTTTGCGCCGGGCGCCAGAGCAAAGGCCGCCGGCGACACGGTAAAATCACTATGATTGGAGGAGAGTACAATAGTCCGCAGGCTGTCGGTGCCCACATTGGAGACCGTCAACGACAAGGTATCTTCCAAGGCCACAAAGACCGTGTCGAAGTCCAATAAGGTATCTGACAGGGCAATATCCGGGATACCGGTGAAACTCAGGTGGGCCGGCACCAGCCACTCCGGCGTCAGCGGATCGTTGCTGGAGATAAGGATGTCGGCATCATAGTCACCGCCCATCAGACCGGTAGCGTCGAAGGTCACCGCAATATCCAGTGAGGAACCGGCCGGGACGGTGCCAGAGGTGATAGGGATTGTGAGCCAATGGATACCACTAGTGCCACCTACATATGAAAGTACATTTTGCATCAATATTGTACCATCTTCTGGATCTCCATCCCAATAAAAATGATACCAAGACCAAAGGTCATTAATGTATACAATTTTACCATCACCTAAAAAATAGCTCACAAGGAAAGGTTCTCCGTCACTCCACTCTATTGCAACATTAGCCCCGGATTTCAAAACTGGGCTCGTGGAGTAACCCGTGAATGCAGAGTTAGAAGGTAGGTCTTCGACTAGGGGGCTTTGGGTATTGGTGACTTGTGTATTTGCTCTTACATTCCAACCCGAAAAACTAGACACTGGGTTTGATTGTGCAGATGTGGAGAAATCTTCCGCAATAACGACTCCTTCAAAAATTACCAAGCCATTACCATTCCTAACAAAGTTGTCAACAACTTCTTCAGGAATATCATCGTTAGCACTTCCTCCACCAACCAAAATGAGCACTTCATATCCATTCAAATAATCTGGGAAAGTGGGTTGAGCTACAACTGTATAGCCCAATTGTTCTAATGCAGGGATAAATTGATCAAAGAATACCGACTGTGGATTTAATTCTCCCCAACCACAAATTAGTACATCTTTACTCCCGGCAAGAGAGGTTGCAATTGACTCTAGTGTGTTACTGGACAGATTATTGGGGATGTTTTCTTTAGCATCATTAATTCCGTCTGAGTTTAAGTCAATTTTTTTCTGTTCGGATAACCCAGATGAGATATATTGGTTATCCCTATTTATCTCGAAATCTGCAATTTTTAAGACATTTTTAAGTCTCTTATCTAAAATCTCAAAGTTTCTTCTACCTGAATATAATAAAGCCGCTTCTACTCCTCTACTTGAAATGTCGAAGTACAGGTCACTCCCCCCAGCGCTATTATCAATGGTCAGGTACTGGACGGATGTCTCCCCCGTTAACAAGGCCGCACTCAATGAGGCCGGCGTCACCGCGATCACCGGTGGCGACAGGGCCACACCGGTCAAGGCGATGTCCACATTGAGCTGGTCGGGATCGTTGGTGGAAAGACTGAGATTCCCGGCGAAAGCGCCAGTGGCGGTGGGCGCGAAGGTCACACCCAATTGCGCCGAATCGCCCGGGGCGATCAGAAAGGCCGACGTGTCGGGAATATATTCAGGTAGATTAGTGTTGATATTGCTCAGCAGCAGGTTAGCGCTGCCCAGATTATAGAATGTGATAGTCTCCGTTACCGTCTGGTTCACGAAGAGCGTGTCAAAGTTCAGGACTGTATCTGAGACGGCGAACTCCGGTGAGCCGGCCACGCTAAGGTGCGCCGGCACCCGGACCTCGGGAGTGACCGGGTCGTTGCTGGTGACCATAATATCGGAATCGTAGTCACCGCCGGCCAGTCCGGCGGCATCGAAGGTCACAGTGAGATCAACGAACCCACCCGGCCCAACAGTGCCGGAACTGGGGGCCACGCTGAGCCAGTCCGGACCGGCAGAAAAGCGAACCGCCAGGTTGTCATGCAGATAGGCGACATTATATGCCACCTCCAGCCCGTCTGTCCCATCGGCATTCTCGATTCCCACTGAACTACCGAGGACATCGAAACTATTGATAAAGCTCAGATACTGGAACAGTATAGTCCCGTCCCGTTTGAGTATCACTTCCGCATTTACCGTACCCGAGCCACCATATTCTCCGTAGTTCACAAACTGAATAACCAACGTATTGTTATCTATTTCCTCGTAGTAAACAATGCCAGTCCCCCGAGTTAAGTCATCCCAACACCAGGCGAGAATATTGTTTGGTGTATTCGCGCTGGGGATCGGATCGTTACTGAAGTCGGAACTGCCGCCGCCAAAACTAATCAATCCGTTTGAACCGATATAAAACTGGGTGTAATCAGTCCCATAAAAGTTGAAGGCGAAGTTGGAGATGGTAAACGGGCCGATATAATTATCATCACTCAGGCCGTTAGCCAGGGTCCCAGTACTTGATATATCGATCCAGTCGAAGACCGGTCCTCCCGGTTCATCGCTGTCGATCCAGGTGTAGCCGAAGATGTCCGGGCCGCCTTGGCCCTGCTGCACTGCATGGCCTACGCGGTAGTCCGGGGCGCCTTTTGGAATATCATAATAATAGTCGTCGGGATACGGAGCCGGCGCTGACAAGGCCGGAGCTGCCGCTTTATCCTGGGTAGCGACACTCCAGACCAGGTCTCCCGTCCCGGTATTGGAAATGGTTAACGTTTGGTCGGTGGAAACACCCGATGAAAGGTCGGCCCACAACGAATCGGGCGTCACCACAATCACCGGTGGATCGCCCACGGTCACCGCCAGGTCCGCCGTGACAAAATAGCCGCCATCATTGATGTTGGTCACCGCCACCAAGGTGCCGCTGCCGGCATAAGAGTCACTATTGGGTAGACTCCCGGCATTAAATGTGGCATTCGCGGTTGAGCCGGGGAAAGGATCGCCGCCGTCGCCGGAATTGGCAGAGGTTTCCAGGTCCCACAGCCCGTCGGCCTGCTCCAGGGCCACCAGGTAGTGGCCGGAGGCCGTATTGCCCGG
>JACZSB010000313.1 GCA_022574435.1 Fidelibacterota bacterium | reverse complement strand
GTAACCGGCCGGAATGTAAGTAATTATCTATGTAGATAGCAAACGCCCTCGCTTCCCAAGGGCTTGAAGTACGGGAACTTAGATCGTTCTTTTGTTGGAGCCCCGCACCACCAACATTAGCTCCAACTTTTTCATGGTAAAGATGCCGGCTGTGTTCATGGAATGGGAGGGAATTCCATTGATGTAGGAACAGCCGCCCAAAGAGTTGTTGATATTGCCTTGGCCTGGTTAATTTTCAGGGCGGTAGGAGAATATATCGTATCCGGTGTAGCTCAATTGGTAGAGCGAGTGGCTGTTAACCACTAGGTTGTAGGTTCGAGTCCTACCGCCGGAGCTTGTCTGAGACCTACCACCTATACATCCTACATTCCAAGACTCTAGGCCGGTACTATACCGGTATCTCGCACGATCCTGAAACGCGGCTCCACTACCACAATACTAGCCACAAGGGGTGGACCTGTAGAGGGCGACCGTGGAAGTTGATGTTCCTCAGGGAATTTGCGAATAGGGATTCGGCGTTTAAGGCAGAGCGTTTCGTGAAGGCACAAAAGAGCTCGAATTTTATCACGAGACTGATATCAGGCGAATTCACCCTCGATCCTTAAGTGGGTGGCTGTTATCCCGAAACTTCGGGATGTAGGTTCGAGTCCTACCGCCGGAGCGATGACTTGTCAAGATGGGAGGCCCCACAAAATGCCGGGGCATTCCCTTTTATCTCCAAAGGTAGCCTGGCTTTCTAACCAGCTTAGCAAACTCCCCCGCCGCTCCCCACCGATCCTGATTATTCCCTCCTCCCGGCCCGCCGGCAACTCCCAATAGTTGCTGTCCCCAGGCTATACATGATGAAATAAATGCAGGAACGGCATGAAGAATACGACGCAATCGCCTAATAATTTTAGGCTGGCTAACTAAATACAATAAAATAATTGCGTATATAGCCTATAACACTTACTATATTTCACCTGCAAAAAACCACCTGATACCAGGAGATAAGGAGGCCCAATGCTCAAACGAGCTCCCATAGTGTTATTGATAATCACAGTCCTGATACCGGCACAGGCCGGCGCGTCGGTCGAGGCAGTCCAGCAAAACCTCAACGTGGTCTGGACCATCATGGCGGCCACACTGGTTTTCCTGATGCAGGCCGGTTTTGCCCTGCTGGAGGCGGGACTCACCCGGGCCAAGAACGCCGCCAACATCATCATGAAGAACCTGATGGATTTTGCCGTGGGATCCGTGGCTTTTTTCGCCCTGGGCTTCGGCCTGATGTTCGGCGAATCAAACGGCTTCTTCGGCACTACGCTATTTGGTTTGAGTGGCGCCAGCGGTGATTCCTGGATATATACCTTCCTGATGTTTCAGACGGTGTTCGCCGCAGCCGCGGCCACTATCGTATCGGGCGCCATGGCCGAGAGGACCAAGTTCGTCTCCTACCTGCTGTTCAGCGCCGCCATCACTGGCGTGATCTATCCCGTTTACGGCTCCTGGGCCTGGGGCAGTCTGATGGACGGCAACGGCTGGCTGGAGAACCTGCCTACCGGTGCGTTCATGGACTTCGCCGGTTCGACGGTGGTGCACTCCATTGGCGGTTGGCTGGCCTTGGCGGGGGCTATAGTGCTCGGTCCCCGGCTGGGAAAATACGGCCGCGGCGGTCAGGTTTTCGCTATCCCTGGGCATAATATCCCCCTGGCCGCATTGGGGGTCTTCATCTTATGGTTCGGATGGTTCGGCTTTAATGCCGGCAGCACTACCGTGGGCGACGGCTCAATCGGGCGCATCGTGGTGATGACCAACCTGTCGGCCGCCGCCGGGGCCTTAGCAGCCACCTTCACCGCCTGGGTCGCTTTCGGCAAGCCCGACGTTACCATGGCGCTCAACGGCGCGTTGGGCGGGCTGGTGGCGATCACGGCCCCCTGCGCCACGGTCACCCCCATTGGGGCACTATGGATCGGTCTGCTGGCCGGTACGCTGGTGGTGGTCAGCGTGACCTTCATTGATCGAACGCTCAAAATCGATGACCCGGTGGGGGCCGTCAGCGTGCACGGGGTCTGCGGCCTATGGGGCACACTGGCCTGCGGGTTGTTCAATGCTGAATCTCAATTGCAGATTGGAGCTGCCAGCACCGGCTTGCTGTACGGTGGGGGATTCAACCAACTGATCAGTCAGCTGATCGGGGCCGGGACCGCCTTTGTTTGGGCTTTTGGACTCGGTATGCTGCTGTTCACAATTTTGAAACATACCATTGGCCTGCGGGTCAGTGAGAGTGAAGAGATCCAGGGGCTGGACATCGGGGAGCATGGCATGGAGTCCTACGCCGGGTTCCAGATTTTCATCGCCGAATAGGAGGATAGAAATTGAAATTAATCGTCGCCATAATTCAACCACAGGAACTGACGCCTATCAAGGAGGCCTTGGTGCATAAAAATATTTTCCGGTTTACCATCTCCAACGCCTTGGGGCAGGGAGCGGAGATACCGATCCACGAGGTTTACCGGGGAATCGCCCATGATATGAAACTGCTGAAGAAAGTCCGGCTGGAAATCGCCGTCAACGATGAATTCGTGGACCAGGCGGTGGACGCCATTTGCAGCGTGGCCCGCACCGCGGACGGCACCGGCCATGGGAAGATATTCGTATTGCCCATCGAGCAGTGTATCCGCATCAGGACCGGCGAAACCGGAGTGGATGCTATCGGGTGAACTAGGTTATACCTGCTGACAGGGACCAGACTTTGGAGCGGGGCCAATAGCGTGTGAGACGGCTAAGCGTCGGCCTAAAAGTAGTGCGACAGGTTGATGGAGCCGTGGGGCCTAATGGTCCAGTTTTCCGTGTCCCGCCAGGTGTTTTCAGTATATCTGGTCCGATAATAACTGAATTTCAGCCCGCTAGCTACATTGATGTAGGTCTGCCATGCAAGGCTGTGGTGCCAAATGAAAGAAGCATCTAATTGGCCGAGAATGTATTTAAACTCATCGCTAAATCTGTACTGTCCCTCCTGATCCTCGGGATCAAGTAATACAATCCGCCTAGTGGAGCTGGGATACGGTTCCATCATGGCGTGCAGTCCAGCAGTCCAGTAGGTGCGGCTGCTTATGATATGGGTCAAGTCCATTTTCCCGTTCATTGTAAGTCTGAAATTAATCCAGGGGTAAGCATTCATCTCCTTTTCCCAATCATAGAAATCTACGGTATCAGTTTTGCTCCTGCCTGAGAAGCTAAACTGGGAGCTGCTTTTATTGACCCACTGCCGGTAAACATCGATCGATCCCTCCCAGTCGAATTGCCAGTCATTATCCAAGGGGGTTCGGGACAACACACCGGCGCGCAACGTGGCGGTCAATTCTGTCTGGGCGTCAGTATAATCCTGCTGCTCGATACTGGCCGTGGATACAAAAATATTGGAATCGGCTACTCCGCCGTCATATTTATGACTCTCCCAATCGGTTTCTGTCTCGCTATTGTTCCGTAAATAAGTGATCCGGGGAATAATGGAAATGTATACCCTTCGACCGAACTGCCGACTGACCTGGGGGTAGAAGCGCAGGATATCATGCACTGCGGCAATGGTCCTGGGGGCCAGGGCCGATTCACCAAAGGCCTCTTCCAGAACCTGAAGCACCCGCTCGGTCCGGTCGAAGGCGGAAAGCCTGGCTCGATCCTGCGAAGGGTATTTTGTCACGCGCAGCTCGTAAAGCACGTCCGTTAGGCGCTGAAAATCGGCCATCGTAAGGTCTTCCAGCGGCAAGGAACTCAGGCGGCC
>JACZSB010000312.1 GCA_022574435.1 Fidelibacterota bacterium | reverse complement strand
TACAGGACTTCCCGCTGCGCTAGGCTGCGGGGGATAAACTTCTCGTCCAGCCTCAGCGATTCTCGCGTGCCGAAGGCGGGACTCGAACCCGCACAGGATTGCTCCCACTGCCCCCTCAAGACAGCGTGTCTACCAGTTCCACCACTTCGGCCAACATCATTCGTTACCGGTATTTTCGTCGGTCGCCGATGTCTGAGAGGCCGGTTCCTCCAGAGGAATCGGTAAGCCCAGCGGGCTGGTGGAAACCGGAAGATCTACCTGGTTCAGAGGTTGCAGAGGCATTGTTTCCATTTGGGCAGCCCTTTCCCGAACTACACTATCCCGCTGCCCCACTTCAGGGCTACTGGCGATGGAAATCAGGATTGCCAGCACCATGAATGCAGCCGCCAATCCGGTGGTCAGGCGGGTCATGACTTTATCGGCCCCCTGTCCGCCAAACATGGCCGTGGAAACCCCTCCGCCCAGGGTACCGGCCAGTCCGCCCCCTCGCCCGGACTGCAACAATATTACAGTTATCAACAGGGCGGAAACAACGATGTGCAGGAATATTAAGAATGTATAAATCAAGAGTTGACCTCCAATTGCGCAATTTCAGCTATGCGGCAATATTCGTTTACATCCAGGCTGGCTCCCCCGATGAGGAAACCGTCAATCCCGGTGGTTTTAATCAGGTCGGCGGCGTTGCCGGATTTTACACTGCCGCCGTATAACACCTTGAGGGCGGTCTCAGCCCCGGGGAATCGCTCCTTAACAATTTCCCTCACATTGGCATGGGCCTCTCCAGCCTGATCGGGCGTGGCTACCTGCCCGGTGCCGATGGCCCACACCGGTTCATAGGCGATCATGAATCGTCCCTGAGGGAGCGTTTCCAGATCGGCCAGATCGTTGGTGATCTGGTGACGCAGTACCTCCATGGTCCGGCCCTCTTCCCTTTCCTCCAACCGTTCGCCAATGCAATGGATCACCCCCAGCCCGGCGCTCAGGGCCGCCGAAACCTTCGCCCTAAGATCATCGTCGGACTCGCCGAAGATATGCCGCCGTTCGGAGTGTCCGATGAGCACCCAGCGGCAGCCACAGGCCAACAGCATACCCGCTGAAATTTCGCCGGTATAGGCGCCGGATTCAGCGAAGTGCATGTTCTGGCCACAGAGCTCGATGGCTGTGTCCTTCAGCAAGCCCTGCAGGTGCCAAAGGGCCGTTGCGGCGGGGGCTAAGATAAAATCGACACCACCGAGATTCAAGGCCTTTGTGGTCAACTGCCTGGCAAACTGGTAACCCTCTTGGGGGGTCTTGTGCATTTTCCAATTGCCGGCGATGACTGGCTTGGTGTTTTTCACGACAGCGCCTGCAGGGCCGGTAAGGTCTTGCCGCACAACAGTTCCAGGGAAGCGCCGCCCCCCGTGCTGATATGGCTGAATTGGCGTGGATTCGACAACTTGTCGATGGCTGCGGCGGAATCACCGCCACCCACCACAGAGACCGCCCCAGCGGCCGTGGCATGCGTAATGGTGTCAATGATCAACTCGGTGCCGGTCTGGAAGGGGGGGAACTCGAATACGCCCATGGGGCCGTTCCACAGTATGGTCGCGGCATCCTGCAGGGCCTGGCTGAACTCGGCACATGTTTCGGGACCGATGTCCACACCGATTTCATCCTCCTGCAGCTCCTCCAGGCTGGTCACCCGCCAGGTGGCATTGGGTGATATGCTGTCAGCCGCCGCAACGTCCCTGGGCAGCAGCAACGGGATCTCACTCTCCTGGGCCAGCCGCAATATCTCGCCGGCCTCCGGCAACAGGGCCTCGTCCACCAGTGATCGGCCCACCTTGTGTCCCTGGGCCTTGAGAAAAGTAAAGGCCATCCCGCCGCCGATCAGGAGCTTATCGGCCCGCTCCAGCAAGCTCCGTACCAATTCAAGTTTACCTGAGATTTTAGCCCCCCCCAGAATCACGACGAACGGCCGGCGGGGATTTTCCAATTTATCCTTGAGAAATTCCAATTCCTTGGCCATCAAGCGGCCAATACCGGCCTGGTCGAAGTGAGCTACCACCCCCACGTTACTGGCATGCGCCCGGTGGGCCGTGCCAAAGGCATCGTTAACGTAGGCCTCCCCATGACCGGCCAGACGGGCAGCGAACTGATCATCGTTAGCCTCTTCACCGGCGTGAAAGCGGAGATTCTCCAGCAGGTGCACCTGCCCCGGTTTAAGCCCGCCGCTGACTTCCAGCGAGCGGTCGGAGATACAATCCCGGGAGAATATGATGTCCTGCCGGAGTAAGGTTTCCAGCTGTTCCGCCACCGGCAAGAGGGAATCATCCGGTACCGGCTGGCCCTTAGGCCGGCCCAGATGGGACATGAGCACTACGCTGGCCCCCTGCTCCAAGCAATAGCGGATGGTGGGCAGCGCCGCCCGGATGCGAAAATCGTGATCTACGATTCCATCATCCAGGGGAACGTTAAAATCGACCCGTATCAGGGCTCGTTTGCCTTCTAATGCCATCCGCTCAATAGTATTCATCTAGCATCGATCCACTATTCAAATAAGCGTGCAAAATTACTCCTCTTTCCTGCTGGCAGCCAAAGTTAAGACGGCTATCCGGCCGTAACCAGCCTCCTTCAGCACCTGGGCGCAGGCCGAAGCGGTAGCACCGGTGGTAATCACGTCATCCACCAGCAGGATATCTTCACCGGCGCCTTCTCTTATCACCTGGAAGCAGCCGGTTACATTGGCCCGCCGCTCGGGCACGCTCAGCCCGGTCTGGGAACGGGTCCAGTCGCGACGCAGCAGCCAGCCGCTTTCCACCGGCAGACCGGTCAGAGCGCCCAGCGAGGTAGCCAACACGGCCGCCTGGTTGTAGCCCCGGGCCCGGCGCTTGACTCGGTGCAGCGGTACCGGCACCAGGCAGCTGAACCGTCCCGGCCGGAGCAGTCCTCCTATCTGCTCGAGGGCCATTCCCGCCAGCGGCCGTCCCAATCTGCGGTAACCGCCGTATTTGAAGTAATGGATCAATTCCCGCATGGCCTCATCGAACCAGAAGGCGGTCCAGACCTCGTCCAGCGCATCGCGGACCGCCGTCCGGCCGCGCCACTGTCCCAGGGTGGCGGGCTCGGGCTGGAGCTCGCAGGTGCTGCAGAGGGCTTCAACTGCGTCGACGGCTGCACCACATATCAAGCACAGGGGTGGGAACAGCAGCAGTAGCGGATTTAATCGGTGGGGAAATCCGGGCGCCAGACTCACTGCCATTTAACCTGGCAGGCGGCGCCGATCAAGGCCGCTTGATTGCCCAGCTCGGCCGGTACCACTTTGAGCTGCGCCCGCGGGAGGGTAAAAATGTGTTCATTGAGCGATTCCATCATGGCCGGTCCAAAATGGTTCCAGGCCTGGACCATGGCGCCGCCCAGCACCACCACGTGGGGATCGAGCAGGTTAACAGCGTGGGAAATGGCCAGCCCCAGTACGGTGCCGTATTCCCGCCAGGCCCGCAAGGCCAGCTCGTCCCCCCGGTCCGCCAGGTCACTCACTTTCTGGGGTGAATCGGCGCTGCCGCCCAATTCTTTAAATGTATTCAGCAGCCCTCGAATGGAAACATGATCCTCCCAGTTGCCGGAGGGACCCCAGGCCGATAACCCGTACTCCGCGGCGGTGCCGGTGGCGCCATGATAGGTTTCGCCATCCAGTATGATGCCCCATCCCAAGCCGGTCCCCAGGGTGACACCCACCACGTAACGGGCCCCCCGGGCGGCGCCGGCCCGGGCCACCCCCAGGGC
>JACZSB010000311.1 GCA_022574435.1 Fidelibacterota bacterium | reverse complement strand
CTGGGCTGTGGTACCTGGGGGGGAGCCATTACCGGAGACAATATTACGCCACTGCACCTGATAAACCGCAAGCACCTGGCGTGGGAAACAGCTGCGGTGGCGACCGATACCCGCTCGCAGGATTCTTTCAGCCGGAGGGGGAATTACTCCCGCTTCGACGAACTGGAGCGGCTGCGCCCGAAGACAAAAGAGACCGAGGGGGCTATACCAACCCAACCGGCGGATCAGGACGTGCTGGATGAAGTCGGCCGCATTGCCCGAGAGTTTGCCCGTAAACTGGAGGCTTGAGAGCACTGCTAATCTTCAGAGAAAATTATAAATCGGTCGTAAATATTTGAAAATCGGAGGCTTTGGATGTAATTTTTTGGGTATGCACCAATTAGGGGTTGCCAAATCCCTAATTGATGTGAAACTTCTACCTTATCTTTTTCTGTACCTGTTGGATCGTCATGAGCGACTTGAGATTGCGACGCAATGAAAAATGAATAAGGGTAAGACCAGTCCACCAACCGGAGTAACTGATCCTAAAGAAAGGGTTCAGGCTTTGGTGGATCAGGTTGACGAAGGCTACGGAAAGGCCTTGATTGAACAACTCATGCAGAGGCTGGACCTGGCGGCCCACGACTTTGCCGATGAGATCGACGAGCTGGTCGATCGCCTCAAGCGTAACTCCGCCACCCAAGAGGAGCTACGAGACCGGATTCGGCAACGTGATTCCGAGGAGGGGCCGGAAGCCTCTACTGCGGCAGACCTGGGCGATGACGAAATCACGGAATGGGAAAAGCGGCTGGCGAATCTCGAAGAGTCCGCAGACTAGAACACAAATCAACCGGAGAGAGAATGCAGAAAATAATCAATATTCTGGTGGTGGTTTTATTAGGAGTCACTCTATATTACACAATTTATGTCGATTATAAGCGATCCCGAACCATGAAGGAATTGACGACCAGTGGTATAGAACTCCAGGGCCACAAGAATATGATTGACGAGGAATATCGCCGGTTGAGCCTCAAGTTCGAGGGCCGAGGTAGACACATGCAGCGTATGCAGGTGAACATAAAGGACCTGGGCTCGCGCCTGATAGTAATTACCGACAGCCTGGGTAATAAGATCGAGGAGACTAATTACCTGCTGAGTCAAGTGGAAGAACTTCTGCGCGAGGATATTCGCCGGGTAGAGGGCGATGTGCGTGCGCTTTCCGATGAGATGACTACTTACAAACGCCGGACCAATCGCTCGATCCTGGACATGCAGGACGCCCTGTCAACTCTGGAGGACGACCTGAAAGCCCTTCAGGAAAAGGTTGAGCCTGAGGAAGAATAACTGCCCAGGTCAATCGGTAATCCTTTAGCACAGGGCGGAGATGGCAAACTGAAATCTTCGCCCTTTTTCCCCCCTATAATCGTCGCTTTTCTGGCGGCCGGCTTGATTTTTCCCGGTTGTGCCGGCCGGCGGGGGCCGGATGAACCTATGTTTCCGGCTTTCCAGGACTTTCCCGGCGCCCCAAGCGATCTGACGGTTGAGGTTGAAACTGCCGTGCTGCAGTCACCTTACGGCCTGCTACTGGATACCCACTCCGCTCGACCGGGGCATCTGGTAACCTATGTGCAGGCTCTCCCCCTGGCCGCCCTGGAAGCGCTGGCAGCGCCAGGCCGATCCGCCTTGCGGGGCAAGAAATTGCGGGCCACCCTGCAATTGGTGATAACGATCAGTTTAGCACCGGGTAATTCCGCTACTACCAGGGTCCGAGTGGAACCGATCTATAGGGTTTATTTAAGCCTCTGGAGAGACCGCCGCCAGTGGATTGAATGGCGGTCCAACGGCACCTTGGAGCGCCTGCTGCTTAAGGCTATCACTGATCTGCACGAGCCAGCCGGACAGTAAAAAGAAGGCAGGCCCCCATTCCGTAAGGAGATGGAGGCCTGTTGGGGGGGTAGGAAATATGCGGGAAGTTTCTCGGATTGTATCGCGGAAATTATTTGTGCTATTTTCGGTTAAACCCCGGGCTACTCGAACGTGACATGGTTTCTTATGAACATTTCCGGAGCTAATTCACCGCTGGCCAGCAACTCCAGGTCGGAACGGTCAAACGTGATGAAAACAAAACTGGTATTGTCCCCGTAAGGTGGAATGACTACCCGGAAATGATCCACTTCGGGCGGCATATACTTCCTGATGGTAGCGATATCGTCCAGCGCCAGCCACAGCGCCTCGTCCAGGCTCCCGTAATTCCACGGCATGGTGTAACTAAACTCGGTGGGGTCGGTGATTTCCAGTGGCTCGTCAACCGGAACTACGGCCCGTGCCAGGAGCAAGGCCGAAATAGCAGGGATAAATAGGGCGCTGGCAATCTTCATTATTTGTTTACCGTGTGGTCGAAATTATTTTGGTGTGTTTTGTTCATATCGTCGGTTAGACGTCACAAATTCAAAAAAGGTTGCCAATAATCGCAGGAGCCGATAATTTATTTTTGGCGAAGACTGGAACCAGTCCAAGTTGACTCCCTAAAGTTGAAGTAGTTGTTTTTTGAGGCTGTGAAGATTTAGTTAGCTTCGAGCCGGCCATCTAAATCTTCTATCAGGGCATCGGAAGGCGCGGTTGTGCGCTGGAGTCGGGCGGCTACCTTTTCCGTTCTGCGAAAGACCCGCAACAGGTTCAAACCGGCCACTTTCTTCACTTCCTCCTCGGTGTATCCCCGTTGCAGCAGTACGGCTATCAGGTTCGGGTGGGCGGAGACGTCTTCTAAGCCCAGGGGGGTGATGCTGATCCCGTCGAAATCCGAGCCGATGCCAATATAGTCTATCCCCGCCACCTGTTTTATGTAGTCTATGTGGTCCGCCACATCAGCTACGGTCACCCTGGGCTGGGGGTGCTTCCGTAGCCAGGCATCCATCTCCAACTGGACGCGAGCACTGTCCGCGGGGAACAGTGCCTTCAGTCGTGCTTTTTCCCCGTCGAGGTCGGCGCTGAACAGGCGCACTTCCTCCGTGGTATAGGCTCCTACGAAGGTAACCATCACAATCCCTTTATTTTTACGTAACCGTTTAAGTATGTCGTCGGGCACGTTGCGGGGATGATGGGTCAAGCCGAAGGCCGAGGAGTGCGAGAAGATCACCGGCGCCGCAGTCACATCCAGGACAGCGTGCATGGTGGCGGCGGAGACGTGGGAGATATCCACCAGCATACCCAGCCGGTTCATCTCCCGGATGACTTCCCGGCCGAAAGGGGTCAAGCCGTCATGCTCGGGCGACGCTGTGGCGGCGTCGGCCCAATCGAGGTTGGTCCAGTGGGTAATGGTCATGTAGCGGGCGCCGGCCCGATAGAGTTGTCGCAGGGCGGCCAGGGAGTTATCGATGGAGTGGCCCCCTTCCATGCCGATGAGGGAGGCCACCTTGCCCGCCCGGTGGATGCGGACGATGTCGTCAGCCGTCAGGGCCAGTTCCAGGTCGTCGGGATATTTCGCGATCAGACGGTGAACTACATCGATCTGCTCCAGTGTGGCCCGCACAGCGCCCGGGCCGCCCATTTCGACGTGGATGTAGACAGACCAGAACTGGCCGCCCACCAGACCGGCCCTCAGGCGCGGGAGGTCGGTGTGCAGCGGTTTGGGTAAGGCGGCCGTGCTGCGGGCCAAGTCGATCCGGTCCAGGTGGTTTTGCACTCGCTTGCGGTATTGCCAGGGCAGATCATTATGGCCATCGATCAACGGTACTTCCTTTAGAATCCTCCTGGCCTGCTCCACCAATGCGACGGGAGGGGCCTGATATTCGCCAGCTGTTGTCTGGCGGCCATCC
>JACZSB010000310.1 GCA_022574435.1 Fidelibacterota bacterium | reverse complement strand
GCCTGAGTATTATTGATATCGCTGCCAACCCGCCTCTGGAAGTGGGTTTTGTCCCCTCGCTGCTTCCAGGAATGGATGCCAAAGACGTGAAGGTATACGATCACTACGCCATTCTCATAAAGGAGTACGAACCTGCCCAGGTAATCGATCTGTCGGATCCGGCCAATCCAGCAACGGTGAGCACTATCCACATCGGACCCAGCGAGCAGGGCGGTGGCGCTCATAATGCCTTTGTGGAGGGGAGCTACCTTTACACCATGGGAGATCATGGGGTTGGAGGCCTCACCATATTCGATCTTACCAATCCCGCCGCCCCTCTCAAGGTGGGCGAGTATCAGCAACACTATTATCACGATGGGTATGTGCGCAACGATACCGGCTACTTTGCCGCAGCGGTTAATGGAGTGGACATTCTCGACTTAACGGTCAAGGCGTCTCCCACCTTAATCGCAAATGTTAACTATGACGGCGCCTGGGCTCATAATTGCTGGACCACTGAAGACGGTAACTATCTAATCATCGGAGATGAAAACGGTACGGCCGGAAAATGGAGCCGAATATTTGATATCAGTGATCTGAATAAAATCAGCATGGTTGCCGAGCACATTGTGGATTCCAGCGCCATCGTCCATAACAGCTACGTCCTTGATAACTATCTGTATGTGGCACATTATACCGAGGGGGTCCGGATAGTGGATATCAGCGATCCCACGAGCCCGGTTGAAGTGGCGTATTACGATACATACCCGCCCCAGCAATATGGTTTCTTTGGATGTTGGTCAGTATATCCCTACTTCGATTCGGGGAAAATCATAGCATCCGACCTGCAAACGGGGCTATACGTTCTCAGTGTCGATTGGTCCGCAGCGGCGATTGGGGTGCCATCGGATCCGCTCCCGGGCGATTTCAGTCTTGCCCAGAACTATCCCAATCCCTTCAATCCCGTAACCACCATCCGCTACGAACTTCCAATAGAGACGGAAGTGACCCTCTCTATTTTTGATCTTCTAGGACGGGAGGTGGCGCGGCTAGTGGAGAGCAGGCAACAGCCAGGCCGCCACCAAGCGATCTGGACCGGTACTACGGCTGAAGGGCGGGAGCTGCCCTCCGGCATTTACATTGCCCGATTGCTGGTCCCGCCAAAGGCGGGGGTGACGCCTGGCTACACCGAGTCCATCAAGATGCTTTTACTGAAGTAAGCATCGGGGTAATCCCGTCCCTATCCCGCAGAATGCTTGTCCCGTCCTTATCCCGCAGGATGCGGGGCCGAAGGCGGCGATGTTTGTCCCGCAGAATGCGGGGTTGCTTAAATAGATTAGAATCCGATGCACCACCGTTTCCCCCCGGTACGCTACAGGATGGATGGTTGCGGCCCTCTCCGGATGTGCTAACTTTAGCCGGGATGGGCAATATCCCGATATTAGTTTGGAGGTTGGAATTTATAAGCGGCATTACGAACTACAACCTGTTGCGGAACAACAGTTCATATGGAGATGAACTTGAGGAGCATTCCGGTTTTCTATTTTGCGGTATTTTTACTATTTCTCGCACTGCAGCCTGCAAACAATCCGGTCTACGGCCAGGAAGCTGAGGGGTACGAAGATTTGGACAAGCAAGTGAAGCAATTCTTAGAGGATCATAGAGACACCTGGAGAGATTTAAATGTACCTGAGTCTGACGGCCAGTTACTGTACGATCTAATCATTGAGCATAATTATACCAGGGCGCTTGAAATAGGGACCTCTACGGGGCATTCGGCCATATGGATTGCCTGGGCCCTCAGTAAGACCGGTGGCAAACTCATAACAATCGAAATAAATCAGCAGCGATATAATACCGCCCTGTCAAATTTCAAGGAGGCCGGACTTTCCGATTACATTGACGCCAGACTGGCTGATGCCCATGAGCTGGTGCCCCGGTTGCCAGGTCCTTTCGACTTCGTATTTTCAGATGCGGATAAGGGCTGGTATAAGAATTACCTGATGGCGGTATTGCCCAAACTTGAGACAGGCGGCTGTTTTACCGCTCATAATGTGTCGAGCCATAGGTGGGAAGGCATCCGTGATTTCCTTGAATATCTGGAAAGTCTGCCCAATTTAGAAACAACCATTGACCGCTCCAGTGGCGCGGGAATGTCAATCAGCTATAAGCGGGCGGACTGAGGGGCAAAATTAACTTAAATATCCTACTGCCAAGGAGGCCCCACTTATTGAGAGATCGGCGGGGTTTTTAGTTTGATTGTTACCAAGAGCAATGGATGGCATCGCGCAATATGCTGAGATCCCCCGCCAAAGGTGAGGTTCAGTTCACGGTTCTCCCATCTAATCACTGCACTTAAAGGCATGGAAACGGGGCTGGCCGCAGCTTCCGCTGGGATAATAACCTGACCAACGGTGGGCAATGCTGATCAGTACTGACCTTCGTCGGGATAGTTCAGAGACTACGCCAATGAATCCTGGGAATCGCATTGTCCCTCATAGTTTATGACCCCAACGGTCCAAAAGGCTTTGATCCGATACAGATGCCAAATTCCAAATACCGAGCATAACGGTGTCTTTCGGTGAAAGGGATAATAAGACTATGGGAATACCAATTTGAAACCACCTAGTGAGATGCAAACGGGAATCAATCTCCGCGGTAATTATCCCAATCCGTTCAACCCGGTGACCACCACCTGCCATAACCTGCCCCAGGGGGAGCACGTCATTGCCACGGTCTACGAGCTCCAGTGCCACTAGGTAGCCCTGTTGGTGGACGACCAGCGGTTATACGGATTTTCCGCCCTGTACTGTGAGAGCCGGGATCGGCCAGGAAAGCAGGTTGGCTCGGGTGTCAACCTGTACGGGAATGAGGCCGGGGCATACACCAAGAGAGTGATGATAATTCTTCTGATAAAGGTGGCAAATTAACCGAAAGCTCTCGGTATTCAGGAAATAGCTAACGTCAAAAGACTGTTCTACTATTTGGAAATTTCAGACTGGATGCAAAATTGCAGCTTTCGCAGACCTTGAAGTGAGGATTAACTTAAAAAAACTAGTGATAAAATATCCTGAGAGAGGAATATTGATCATGTTTCGATCAATCGCTGGATATATACCAATGTTTCTACTGATAGGCGGCTTGGCAGGCCAATCCACCCTAAACCTGGACCTCACCGGCATGACTCCCCACGTGGGCCAGCTCTTTGAGCTGCGGGTAGTGGACCAGTCCGATGGCAGCGAGATCGGCCGCACCCGGGTGGCGAGCATTGCCGCGGCGGACTTCTCGGTATCGGTGCCGGGGCTGGCTATCGGGGGCAGCTACGACGTGGACTTCTACGCTGATTTGAATGGCAACGGCGTCTACGTTGCCCCTGGAGATGACCATGCCTGGCAAATTAATTATGGTTATACTGGCGGTTGCGCCGTGCCGGACTTAGCCCGCAACACGAACTTCACGAACATTGGATGGCCGGGATCGGTAGCGATTTTGTCTGATACCGACGGGCCGCCTGAGACTTTCGCCCTTCAGCGGAACTACCCTAACCTCTTTAGCCCCAGCACCCGGATCCGTTATGATCTACACCGGGCTGTGCAGGCCATAGCGACGATTTACTACATCCTGGGGCGCCAGGTGAACACCCTGGTGGATGAACTGCCAGTGGCGGGATCATACGCAGTGCATTGGAACGGCAGGGATCGGCAGGGTTAACTGGTGGAAACCGGTATCTATGCGTTTCAGATACAGGCCGGACCCTTTACCGAGTCTCCAGAATATGGTCTTTTTAAGGTAGGATCACTTCCCCGCAACAATCATGGGTTAACGC
>JACZSB010000309.1 GCA_022574435.1 Fidelibacterota bacterium | reverse complement strand
CCGGGATGCGATTACCACGCCCAGCACCTTATTCCCGGAAAGCCACACCCGGCTGTATCGGAATTTATCCGGCCGCTGGGCTAACAGCTCTTTTTGGGACCAGGACCGCCCGGGAATGGCGTTGATCAGTTCCAAAAGACGAGTAGCCTGATCCTCGGCCATGGTCCGGGTGAGGGGCGCCAATACGAGCTGCGAGCCCATTAAATGATCCCTAACTCCCGGTAATAACCGTACAGCTGATCCCCCACGCTATTCAGGCCGTGGCGCGCCTCGACCCAACGCCGGCAGTTACGGCCCCGCTCGATGATTTTCTCGGGATGCTCCACCAGGTCGGTGAGGCGCTGCAGCAAATTATCCGGTGAGACGTTAACGAATGGATGGTCCGGCAGGAAAGCCAGGTAGTCGCTGTCCAGGTAGGTGCAGCAGGCCAGCCCCAGGGACATGGCCTCGATGGAATTCATACCGTATCCCGGTCCCACGTTGGATACCTGATCGATGTAGATGTCGGACTGGCTTTTCAGCTCCATGGTGACCGCATGGGACTGGTTTTCAATCAGTATAAATCGAATGCCGTGTGACCGCTCCAGGGCCCGGCAGGCCGCGATAATGCTGTCCGATCCCTTGGCGTAATAGCTGCGGGTGGCGTGGCAGATGGTGATCGGGTCGTGGAGGCGGCCCTGGGGCTCAATGGCGGCCACGTCGTACGGCAGGAACAGGTAGCGCATCCCCTCACAGCGCGCCAGCAGGTCGTGCTCGCTGGACATGTTCAGCCAGATATGCTTGTGCACCGCCGGGATTACCCCTCGATGGCGTAGGTCCTGACCGTGGTAGGTGGCCAGGAGCGGTTTATTGCGCTCCACCAAGCGCCTGATAAATCCGCCCTGACGATAGAATTCCAGTCCCCATTCAAAGTGGTAAACGTCGAAATCGAGCAGGCCATAGCGCCGGATGGCAGGCTCCACCCAGAAACGCCACAGCCAGTCGCGGAAGGCAAAAAAAGCCCGTTCCAGCCGGCTCCCGGGTTGCCACACCGGCGGGTTTCCAGGCAGGTCGGTCACATCACCCAACGGCCCTTTGGTGCGCTTGTAGATGGTGTTTCGCAAGCTTCGGAACCAGCGGGCGGTACCGGTCAACGGGAGGTTCAGACAGATATCATCGGGAAAACCAAGGTCGGAGGGGAAGAAAGTGATCACCCGGCACTGGTTGCCCCGCTGCTGGTGGATGCGCTGCCACAGCCCGGCAGTACCGACGGTATTTTCAGGGGAGAGGTAAAGGATCTTCACGCCAATTCCTCGTAGATGCGGAGATAATCCGGCTCCACCTGTTCCCAATGGTAGGTGCTCTCAACCAGCTCTCTCCCCATAACCGCCAATTTCTTACGACCCTCGGCGTTGGTTAAAAGGGTTACGATTCCTGTTGCTAAGGCATCAGCGTCACCGGCAGTGGCATACAGAACGCAATCCTTCCCAAGTTCTCGCAATATGGGCAGATCGCTAGCTACTACGGCACATCCACACATCATGTATTCATACAATTTATTGGGTGGCTGCACGCGGAAAAGGGGCTTATTTGTGAAGGGAATGAGTCCTATTTGAACTTCTTGAAGGCGGCGCAGAATGCCTTCGTAGGAAATTTCTGGTTTAATTACCACCGCCTGATCGAGTCCCAAGCGGTTAACTTTTTCCTTAACCTGATTTATCAGTCCCGGAATTCGCTCCGAGCCATAGATGTTCAGCTTGGCAGTGGGAACCTGTTCAATTACCGCTTGAAAGGCCTGGATGACCTGCCAAATTCCCCGCTCGGGCGAAATTTGTCCTTGATAGATCACCACCTGTTCCCGGGGAGTCGTTTTTTCAAGGGGTATAAGAGGTGGATAATTAGGAACGTACATGACCTTCAGGCCCCAACCGCGATAGCGCTGGGCAATGATGGGGGACAGGGCGCAGACCCAATCCACATGCTTAAGATGCAGTTTCTCAAAACGGAGCAGCCCCCAAATGATGATCTGCTTGATCACCGGCGGCTTGGATGAGAAGGCGGCCCACATTTCCTGGTGCGGATCCTGGACATCGTAGATCAGGGGGATGCCCCATTTTTTCTTTATGCGCCCACCTACCACGAGCAATTCAAACTCGTGGATTTGCAAGGCCTGTGGTTGCCACTGCTCAGCCAACGATTGCAGGGCGGCGCCAAATTGCACAACGCCTGCCGTCCCAAAATCGACGTGTTGGAAGCCGGGCGGACCGCTATTGATGACCGCCTGGTTGCGGGTTGCCAAGGTGACCTGGTGCCCCCCTCTCAGCAAGGATCGAATCTGCTTGTGATAAACGCGGTCGTCATCCGCTGTGTGCCCTAAGGTGGCTACGAGAATTTTCATGACCGGCCGCCCAATCGCCTAAGCTGCCGCCATTCCCCGGACGTTATGCCGCCGGAGAATATGAACCCCAGTGGCATCCAGATTGTGAGGGCCAAGTTGCGTAGCGGTCCGGCGGGGAACAGGTACAGGGCCGTAAAACCTGTGGCCAGGAGAACGATGACGCGCATCAGCCGGCCCCATTCGTAGGGCACCGGATAGAGGCGGCGGCTGATGACAAACGTGACGGTGGTCATGACCGCAAAGGCCAGGCAGGTGGCGGTGGCAGCCCCCATAGCGCCCCAGATGGGTATCAGCAGCAGGTTAAGGGCCAGTTTGGCCGCTGCCCCGCTACCCCGGAACACCATCACCCACCTGGTTTTGGAGGTGAGTTGCACTCCCGGTAATTGCAACACGTAGGCGGCAAAAAAGAAATAGCCCAGCAAGATCAACGGCACGATGTTGGTGGCGGACCAGTATTGGGGACCGAAAATGGTGATCGATCCCAGGGGCAACCGCACCAGGTCGTCCACCCAGGCGCTCAAGGTGAGCACTACCCAAGCCAGCGCCGCCAGCAGGTAAGTGGCGATACGGGCAAAGACCTGGGGCGCATTGGGAGACTTGCCTCGCTCCAGGAAGAACGGTTGCCAGCCCAAGTTGAACCCGCCGATCAACAGCAGCACGAACAGCCCCAGCTTGTAACCGGCGCTGTAAAGTCCCACCGTTTCCATATCAGTCATCCAGCGCAGGAAATACCGGTCGGACAGTTCCATGATCATGGTGAATATCCCGGCGGGCAGGAACGGCAGCCCGAACCGCAGCATAGACTTCAAGGTAACGCTGGAGAATCTGCGGTAGGAGAGGTTGCGCCAGATAGTGGGCAGGTTGATCAGCAGCAGGAAGAAAGAGGCTATCAGGTTCGATATCAAGGCTCCGGTAATGCCCAGGCCGTAGCCTGCCACCAGTACGATGTTGCCGGTCATGAGCAGGATAGCGTTCATCAGGCTCAGGGTCGCGAAGGTTTTGGCCCGGCCCTCCGCCCGCCGGACGTGCATGGGGTGGGCCCAGAGGGCGTCAAAGAAAATGATCCCGATGAGTAGAGCCATCCAGTCGGGGCGCTCCACTCCCAGCAGCAAGTTCGCCAACGGCTCACGGGCCAGCAGCAGCACTCCCGCCAACAGGACGGCCACCACCAGCTGGGTGAGATAGACGGTGGTGAACACTTCAGTCTGCCGGGGCCGCTCCGCCCCCGTGTAATATCGTAAAAGGGAACTGTCAATCCCGAAGTGAAATACGATCAGGCTGAAAGCGGCGAAGGTGAACGCCAGGGTAAGCACCCCGTAATCCGCCGGAGTGAGGGCATTGGTATACAGGGGGAGCAATAGAAAGGAGATGGCCCTGGTGGCCAGGAATCCGATGGTGTAGGCCGCCGACTTGCGACCCAGGCGGAAGATATCAGTGCGCAGTGAAT
>JACZSB010000308.1 GCA_022574435.1 Fidelibacterota bacterium | reverse complement strand
GTTGTTGAGCAGTACGAATATGACTGGAACAACTGGCCGGTTGGTGACGGGGCGCCTTTTGATGATGTGGACGGCAACGGTGTCTATGATCCTACCGCAGATATTCCCGGGTTCCCGGGCGCCTCGCAGACTATCTGGATCGTCATCAATGACCTGCCAATCATCGAGGATGGCGATACCAGCAGCGTATCCGAGACATCCTACGGTTCCCCGCCTATCGGCATCGAGATGCAGCTTACAATGTGGGCCTATGACTTCGCAACCAACAACCCGTTGGGCAATATGATGTTTAAAGAGGCAAAAATCATCTATACCGGTCTGATCGGCGGGCCCGCCGATGCAAAACTGGACACGGTCTATTTCACCCAGTGGTCCGATCCCGACCTGGGGACTTTTACCGACGATTTTGTGGGCTGCGATGTGGACCTGTCACTGGGCTACGTCTACAACGGCAACAACTTGGACGGCATATTCTTCGGCGACTTTGGACTGCCGGTACCGGCCGGCGGGTACGATTTCCTCCAGGGGCCGATTGTTGATGGGGATACCCTGGGGATGACCTCCTTCGGGTGGTTTGGCGCCGGTTCCGCCATTAGCGACCCTGACCTGGAAGAGTATTCCGGCACACTGCAGTGGTTTAACCTTATGGAGGGATTTCTCCCCAGGCCGGAATATCCGGAACGGACCCCCTGGACGGATGCCATTACCGGTGAGATCACCAAGTTCCCCCTGTCGGGCGATCCGGTAACGGGGACCGGCGATATTGATGGCCTGCTGCTACCTCCCGGAGATCGCCGGCTGTTACTCAATACCGGACCGTTTTCAATGGCCCTGGGCGATACGCAGGATGTGGTCATCGCGCTGATCGGCGCCATGGGTGCCGACAACCTGTCATCCGTGACCGTGCTGAAGTACTACGACCTCTTTGCCCAATATGCCTACGATTTAAACTTTAATCTTGCCAGCCCGCCCGATGCGCCAAAGGTGGCGTCCTTCGGGAGTGATGGTACCATCAGTTTGAACTGGGGATCCGATCTTGCTGCGGTGGCCGCTACGGAGGAAACCGTAAAGAAGGGCTTTGCATTCGAGGGGTATAATGTTTATCAAATACCCTCTGCCACTGCCGCTCCAAGCGAAGGTAAAAAGATAGCCACTTTTGACCTGCCAAATTCGATTGCCACCATCTTTGAAAACTTTGTGGACGCTGAGACGGGGCAGCTACTGAGATTGCCCGCCCAGTTGGGAACGAACGAGGGGATACAGCGTTTTCTGCACATTGACAAAGACGAGTTGCGCAGCCGGCCGCTTTCCAATGATATCCCGTATTATTTCGCCATCACTGCCTACTCTTTCCTACCGGACGCGGAATCTGCCGGATCTCCTTTCCAATCGTTAGAGTCCAGTCCTACCGTGGTCAGCGTGATACCACAGGCGACTGCCGCCGGCGCGTCTTATGGAGGTGAAACCGGTGGCGCCATTGCGGTTCAACAGGACGGCACGTCTGATGCAGTTGTAGCAGTTACAGTGATTAATCCGGACGAGCTAACCGGAGATTCGTACGAAGTGTTTTTTGACCAGCAACACTTCTTCCTGGATGTGGACGGTGAATGGAAATTCACGAATTATCCCGATTCCGTGGGGAAGTCCCTTGGAAAGGTGACGGACATTTCCGCTTCGACCGTAACGGGGGCCGTATTGGTTTCCACTACGACGGGTACGTATGACATTGTCCTCACGCTTGATTTTGTTGCCTCGGCTGACGGTGAATGGGCCGATGGTTTCAAAGTGGACTTGCCTGCTGGGATTGAGGTTCTCAGTTCCGTTATAACAGGCGGTTTTGGGTCTTTTGCGGATCAGGGACAAAATTGCGTGAACTTCCCCAATGGACTCTATGATGCGACTGAAAACTCCATCATGTGGGGGGATTCTGCTCGCACTGCATTCGGATGTATTGAAGCAGATGTGGTATTCACGATTAATGTATCGCCGTTTACGCTACCCATTACCGTAGATTTTGAGGTCTACGATGATGGATATGGCAGCTCGACGGTCGATGCATCGGGAGGCATCACATTGTCGGAGCTCGGTTTCCATTTCAAAACCGAGCAGCACTGGAACCTGAAGAATACCACCAGCAGTACGATCCTGCTTGAAGATCAGGCGGTGTTTGAAGGTGTGGACATTTACACCGGTGAATTCACAGGAATTGGCAATACCACGATCTTCGATGGATTTCAGATAGACGTCATCGGAGGTTACGCCGCCCCGCTTGATATTCTAGATGTTGATGTGACAGGCTCCGGATCTTATGACATCACGACCTTCACGGTTTTCGGGTTCCCCACCGGATGGGCTTCCGACAGCTATCCTAGCTACGGCCTCGGCCCCGCCGGTACAATGGATGTGAACATTCTTCAGAGAGATCTGGAACTGAGATTCACCGGTGAATATGATACGGATGGTCTATCGATCAAGGATGGTACGGGTTCCATTGCAACGTATTTTGGCGCCTCGCTCTATGATATGACGGAACATCCGTTGAACCCGGATGGGAGCACCAACCCCTTCACCATTCGAATCCCCTTCGAAATATGGGATACGGAGTTCGATAACGGGGACGGAACGTTCGGCAGGCAGGTATCCTTGGTTGTCTGGGATCGTCATGGAGAACTTGACGCAGAAGTTTTTTATCCCACCTGGAATCCGGTTGGCAGGATGTACGTGTGGGCTTTGAATAAGGCCTATACAGAGGATGTTTTAGACCCAGATGGCGGCGATTCGGCTCTCCTCACTTGGAACATCGTGTTCTTTGAATCCGACTGGGTGACGGGTGACGTTGTTCACATCTCCTATGCTAATCCTATCCAGCTGGGTGTGGATGTCTTTTCCTGGACAACGGCAAAGCCCACGTCAGGTGGGACAATAAGCGAGGTTGATATCGATAAAATCAATGTCTTCCCCAACCCCTACTACGGGTTCCACACGCTGGAGGGGACTCGTGCGGATAAATGGGTCAAATTCAATCACCTGCCCATGGATACAAAAGTGACCATTCGCATCTTCAACCTGGGCGGTGTGATGGTGCGGTCGATCGTCAAGGCCGCCGGTGATGGCACCCAGTATGCCGAATGGAACCTGAGGAACCAGGCCGGTCTCCCGGTGGCGAGCGGGCTTTACATCGCCTATATTGAAATTGACGACGTTAATGAATTTAAGATTCTGAAGATCGCTATCGTTCAGGAGTCTCAGATCCTGAGGGTGTATTAATTAATATCCAGGGCAGGAATTAATCAGCGCAAGCTTAAGGAGAAAACAATGGTAGTACTGAATATGAAAGCCATTCGAAGTGCTTTTATCATGGGGATAGTCATTACGTCCTTTGCGTCTGGCCAGGGGGCTCGTAACGGCACGTCCGGGGCCTCCCAACTCATGGTCCCGCAGGGAGCCCGCTATCTTTCAGGCGGGGGCGCCACGGCCAATGCCGTCGGTATTGATGCCATCTTCTGGAACCCGGCCGGGCTGGCCCGGGCCGAAAGCAATGTGAGTGCCATTTTCTCGCGGCGTAACTATATCGCGGACATTGGTGTCAACTTCTTCGGCGCCGGGGTAAAGCTCGGCAACTTTGGGTCCCTTGCAGTGACCGCCCGTTCCTTTGATATCGGTGAGATCCCGGTCACCACGGTATTCAGTCCCGATGGTACGGGTGCAAAGTTTGAACCATCGTTCTTCGTGGTCGGGGCGACCTATTCCAAGCTGCTCACTGATCGAACCAGCCTGGGTCTCAATGTGAACCTGGTCAATGAGGGATTTGCAGGGGTCAATGCCAGCGCC
>JACZSB010000307.1 GCA_022574435.1 Fidelibacterota bacterium | reverse complement strand
GGACGGGGCCCCGCCAAAGGCGGGGTGGAATGCCCGGAAATAGAAACCAGGGACCCGTAACTCGCAACCCGTAACTTGAAACTAGCTGCTGAAGGTTCGGCCCGTCTCCCGGTCAAACAGATGCAGTTTCTCCTCGGGGAAATGCACGCCAACTTCTTGGCCGGTTGCCAGGGATGACAGGGGAGCATTGGACCGCGCCACAAACTCCCCGCGGGGCAATTTGAAGTGCACCAGGGTTTCGTTCCCCAGCGGTTCGGCCAGGTAGGCCGGCAGGTGGAAGTGGGCCCGTTTATCGGCCTGGTCTACCAGCATGATGTCTTCGGGGCGGACACCTAAGGTCAATTCATTGCCTGCCACACTCTTCAACTTGTCGACCAAACTAGTCAATGGCAGCTGAAAGTCAGTGCCCTCTATGATGGGTTGATCGCCTGCCTCCAGATGCACCGGCAGCAGGTTCATGGGGGGGGTGCCGATGAAACCGGCCACGAAGGTGTTCTTAGGCTGGTGGTAAATGTCCAGGGGTGACCCCACTTGCTGGATAATGCCCTCGTTCAGGATCACAATCCGGTCGCCCATGGTCATGGCTTCCACCTGATCATGGGTAACATACACCGTGGTGGTTTTCAGCAGTGCGTGGAGCGCCTTGATCTCGGCTCGCATCTGAACGCGCAATTTTGCATCCAGATTCGACAGTGGTTCATCGAACAGGAAAGCCGCCGGCTTTCTGACGATGGCCCGGCCCAGCGCCACCCGTTGTTTCTGTCCCCCGGACAGCTGCTTGGGCATCCGTTGCAGCAGATCTGAGATTTCCAGGGTGCGGGCTGCTTCATTAACCTGAATTTCGATCTCGGCTTTCGGCATTTTACTGAGCTTCAAGCCGAAAGCCAGATTATTGAATACGGTCATGTGCGGATAGAGCGCATAGTTTTGAAAAACCATGGCAATATCGCGATTCTTCGGCGGCAAGTCGTTGACCATCTTATCGCCAATATAAATCTCACCCGCGGTCAGTTCTTCCAGCCCGGCGATCAGCCGCAGGATGGTCGATTTACCGCAGCCCGAAGGGCCTACCAGCACCAGAAATTCCCCCTCCTCGATTTCCAGGCTGAAATCGGTGAGGACGATGGTTTCGCCCTCGAATACTTTTGAAACATTTCGCAGTTGAATTGCAGGCATAGCTAGCTGATCCTCATCAAATTTACCCCCTGCCCAGCGGACCTATTTCCAAACCTCACCGGCCGCCGCTGGAGGCTGTGTTACTCAATGCTACCGTGCTCCTCGAGCCAGGCCAGCAGCTCCTTGACGCTGCCGTGCGCCACGGCGATGCATGAGTCGGCGCCACCGTAGTACAGGTTGAGCGTATCGCCGTCGGGGCCGAGGGTATAGCCGCAGGGAAAGACTACTTTATCGACGTCACCGGTAAGCTCGTACGGTTCCTCGGGAGCGAAAATCCACTCGTCACCCCGGGCCATGCAGCGGGCCGGGTTTTCCAGGTCGAACAGCGCCAGCCCAATCCGGTAGATGGAGCCGGAAGCGGTTTCCTTCACACCATGATAAAACATCAACCAACCCTGGTCGGTTTCGATCAGGGGCGATGACAGCCCGACCTTATGGGCGTCCCACCAGCCGCCTTTCCGAGCATGCATGATCAGCTTATGGTTACCCCAATGCACCATGTCCGGAGAAGACGACAGCCAGATATGGGATCCTATGGAGCCACTCACGGTAGGTCGATGGATGAGTATCCAATGGTCATTGAATCGCCGGGGGAGCAGGGCGGCATCCTTATCCCAGGGAGGCATGGTCTCACCTATGCGGCGGTACTGTTTGAAGTCCTTCGTCAAGGCCATCGAAACACCGGCCCCCGCTGATGAGTAGGAGGTATAAACCACGGCATATTCGCCCAGTTCCGGCAGAAAGGTTATGCGGGGATCCTCGATACCCCACAGCTCCTCGGGGTGGGTTTCCGGCGCCGGCATCAGCCGGTTTGCGGCGTCGATCTCCCAGCCATCGATACCGTTGGCGGACCTGGCGGCGCACAGGTGGGAGTGGCCGCGCCGATCCTCCACCCGGCAGAGCAATAGAGTGGAACCGTCTGCCAGGGTGATGGCGGCCGGATTGAATATGGTGTTGACCGGGTAAGGCCAGTCGGCAGCCGTCAGGATCGGGTTGCCGCTGTGGCGCTTCAGAAGTTGTAAAAGGTTTTGATCGGCTGGCATTTGTGTCTCTTGAACTATATCGCTTCCAACTTCTTGTTATGGGCGCTGGGAATATACAACTGCCGACTCAGGTTTTCAGCCCGGAACTGGCCATACTGGCGATGAAATGCTTTTGCAGGAATAGATAGGCGGCAATGATGGGCAACCCCAACAGGGTAGCGGCAGCCAGGATGGTACCCATTTGGGCGTCCGCCTGGCCACCTACCGCGAAGAGGGCCACCGCCTGGGGCATGGTCATCATGTCTCTATCGCGCATTACGATAATGGGCCACAGCACATCGTTCCAGCTGTTCATGAATGTGATCAGGCCCACCGTTATCAGGGCCGGTTTGGACAGCGGCCAGACAACCTGGAAGATAATGCGCAACTCCGAACAGCCGTCGATTCGGGCGGCGTCCAGCAGGTCCTGGGGAATGGACAGGAACGATTGTCGCAATATCAATATGCCGAAAGCGCTAATCATGCCGGGAACGATCAACGCCTGATAGGTGTTGAGCCAACCGAAATTGACCATCATTATGTACATGGGTATCAGGGTGATCTGAAACGGCAGCATCATGGTGAACAGGATCACCGAGAACACCAGTTCCCGCCCCCTGAACCGCAGTTTGGCCAGGGCGTATCCGGTGATGGAGCTGAAAACCAGGGCCAGCGCCGTGACGGTGGTGGCCACGAACACGCTGTTCACGAAAGCCCGCCCCAACGGAATTTTCTGGAACACCGCCCGGTAATGGTCCAGGATGAAGCGCGAGGGCCACAGGGACAGGCCGGCTACTTCCGCCTCCGGCTTTAAAGTAGCCATGACCATCCAGACGAAGGGATAGATAAACGACAACGCCGCCACTACCAGCATGAGGTAAAGCAGCCAGTGAATGCCGGACCGGGGTCGCGCTCTCTTCATCAGCCCACCTCGCGCTCGAGAAACCTGCGCTGCAGCACTACCACCACGAAAATGACGGCGGCCAGGACGAACCCCAGGGTGGCGGCATAGCCCATTTTATAGAAACTGAAGGCCTGCCGGTAGATGTACAAGTTCATGGAAAGGGTGCTGTTCAACGGCCCGCCGCCGGTCATGACGTACGGCTCGATAAACAGGGAGAACCCGTTGATGGTGGAGAGGATGATCACCGACATGAGGATCGGGTTGAGCAAGGGAATGGTGATTTTCGTGAATTGGGCCAATTCGCCGGCGCCGTCAATGGAAGCCGCCTCGTAGACCGATTTGGGAATGCTCTGCAGCCCCGCCAGTAGCAGGATCACATACAGGCCCATATTTTTCCAGGTGGCCATAATGGCTATGGCAGGCATAGCAATATCGGGATCGGTAAGCCAGCCCACCCGGCCCAGTCCCATCAGTGCCAGCAAAGCGTTGAACACTCCGGTCTCGGAGGAGTAAAGCTGTTTCCACATAATAGTGATCACCACGCCGGAGAGCACCACCGGCAGGAAGAAGGCGGCCCGGAAGAACCCCCGGGCCCGGATCGGCTGGTTGAGCAATGCCGCCAGCACCAAGGACAATCCCACCTGCAGGGGGACATGCACCATCAGGAACTTGAAGGTATTCCACAGTGCTTTCCAGAACAAGGGGTCGTGAACCAGGGTGGTGAAATTCAGG
>JACZSB010000306.1 GCA_022574435.1 Fidelibacterota bacterium | reverse complement strand
GGCGCATCGCGACCCAGGGCGCGGAGGAGTTCTACACCGGCAGAACGGCGCAGCTGATTGCGGCGCACATGGAGCGCACCGGCGGGTTGGTCACCCTGGCCGACCTGGCCGACTATCGGGCCATAGAGCGCCCGCCCATCGAATTCGACTACCGGGACGTGCACATTATCAGCATGGGTCCGCCTTCATCGGGGGGGATCCTACTGGCTGAGATTCTCAACCAGATGGAATTAGTGAACTTTTCCGAGGTAAAGTTCCATTCGGCCGAGCATATTCACACCTTCGTGGAAGCCTCGCGCCGGGCCTACGCCGACCGGGCCCATTTCCTGGGCGACCCGGATTTCGTGGACATTCCGGTTGAAGGGCTGATCTCCGATGCCTACGCTGCCCGGCGCTGGCAGGACTTCTCGCCCCGCTGGGCCACCGGCAGCGACGAGACTGCCCACGGCGCTATTATCTTTGCCCTGGAGTCCGAGGAGACCACCCACTTCAGCGTAGTGGACCGGTGGGGGAACGCAGTGGCCGTAACGACTACCATCAATGGTCTTTATGGCTGTGGCGAGGTGGTTCAGGGTGCCGGTTTCCTGTTGAATAATGAGATGGATGACTTCGCTCTCAAACCGGGCCATCCCAATATGTTCGGGTTGACGGGTAGCCGCGCCAATGCCATCGAGCCCGGTAAGCGCATGCTGAGCTCCATGACTCCCACCATCGTCACGCGGGATGGCAGCCTACTGCTGATCGCCGGTTCGCCGGGCGGCAGCAAAATAATCACCACCGTAGCCCAGGTGATTTCCAACGTGGTGGACTTCGGCCTGCCCATTAAGAACGCAGTGGAGGCGCCCCGCTTCCACCACCAATGGCTGCCCGATGTGATCATCAGTGAGCCGCTGGGCATCAGCGCAGAGACCCGGCAGCGACTTAATAGGATGGGCCACCGGGTGGACTACTTGGATGGGTATATCGGCTCGGCCCACTGCATAATGGTGGACCCGGTCACCGGCTGGAATTTTGGCGCTGCGGATTCCCGGCGTGAATCGGGCGCGGCAGGTTATTAAAGCGGCTTAAAGTATAGCATTAGCACAGAGGGTAGATGAGCAAGACCGATAAAGCCATACGCACTGGCCGGAAGACCGAAGAGGCTGGCGCAGGGCGATCCAATCTAGTACAAGAATTGAAGTCTTTGGCGATTATTGTGGTGATCGCCCTGGGGCTTCGCGCCACGGTGGTGGAGGCCTATATTGTGCCCACCGGAAGTATGGAGAAAACCATCATGGTGGGCGATTTCCTGATCGGCAACAAGTTTCTATTCGGGATGCGTACTCCCGACCGGATCGGGATTCCCTATACCACTATCGGTTTCGATATTCCCTGGGTGCGGTTGCCGGCCTACCGGCGGCCCAAAGGGGGCGATGTGGTCATATTTAAGTATCCCCACAATCCTCTGGAGAAGTATGTCAAGCGGTTGGTGGCCGGTCCCGGGCAGACGATCCAGATTGTGGATCGGGAAATCCTCATCGATGGGGAGGCCTTTTTCCACCCGGAGCATCTGCAATATGTTGACCGGCAATCCAAACCGGCCGGCAGGAGTGATCCGAATATCTTCCCCAGGGGAAACGGCAACAAGGACTTTTACGGGCCGGTGCGCATACCGGCCAGGGGAGATACCCTCAACGCCCTGACCGACCGCGATATACTGTGGTACGTGGCGCTGATGGACGGCCACCAGCTGCTCCTGCAGGGTAACCGCCTGATGCTGGATGGGCAGCAGATCTCCTTCTACGTGGTGGAGCAGGATTACTACTTCATGATGGGGGACAATCGCGATCAGAGTTTTGATTCCCGTTTCTGGGGTTTTGTGCCCCACGATAACATCCTGGGAGAAGCCCTGTTCATATATTTTTCCATAAATATGAAGCGATTTCCGTTCGTGACCTGGGAGCGGATAAAGCGAATCGGGACGGTGATTCATTAGGCAAGTGTTCACGGATAGCGTCGACAATAGCAGTTGGCGATTGGCAGTCGGCAGGGAAAGCCAGCCAGGGACTGCCGTGACTCCTGCGAAGAGAAATAATGATGGATAAGGATCTATTAGGGGAGCAAGAAGTACGCGACCTGTGCCAGCAGGCTGAGGCGGCTCAGCGGCAGGCGGCTGCCTTTTCTCAGGAACAGGTCGACCGAATTTGTGCGGCCATGGCCCAGGCTGGTTTTAGAGCTGCGCGCCGCCTGGCGGAACTGGCTGTCGAGGAGACCGGCATGGGTCGCGTCCAGGACAAGGTGCTTAAAAACGAGCTCAGCACCCGCGATGTCTGGGAGGGCTACAAGGATCTGCGCACCGTGGGGGTTTTGGAGCATGACCGCCGTGGTAAACATACTATTTATGCCGAACCCATGGGGGTAGTGGCCGCCATCATCCCGACCACCAATCCCACCTCGACAGTGATGTATAAGGCCATCATCTGTACCAAAAGCCGCAACGCCATGATAGCCAGCCCTCATCCCATTGCCGGCCGTTGTACTCTGGAGTCGGTGAAGGTGTTGGCGGAGGCGGCTGTCAGGGCCGGAGCGCCGGAAGGGCTGATAAGCTGCCTCTCGCTACCCGGTATTAAGGCCGCGACCGCGCTGATGAAGGATCCCCGGGTGAGCATTATCTTGTCGACCGGCGGTACCAGCATTGTCAGGGCGGCCCACAGCAGCGGCAAACCGGCCATCGGGGTAGGACCCGGCAACGTTCCGGCCTTCGTGGAGAAAACCGCTGACGTTCGGAAGGCAGTGCGGGATATTATCATCGGTAAGAGCTTTGACTGGGGGTTAATCTGCTCCAGCGAGCAGGCCATGATCGTGGACCGCCGCAATGAAAAGAAAGTGCTTGATTGCCTGAAGCGGGAGCCGGTGGCCTGGGTCCGGGGTGAGGAGCGCACCAAGCTGGAAAATTTCATGGTCGATTCCAGCGGACATTTGAACACTGTCGTTGTGGGGCAGTCCCCGGTCCGGATTGCCCAGCTGGCTGGCTTTGCCGTGCCCGAAAAGACCGAAGTGCTACTGGTGGAACAGAGTGGCGTAGGGCTGGAATACCCGCTCAGCCGGGAAAAACTATCGCCGGTGTTGGCCTATTATACCGTCGGTGATACCGAGGCCGGCATCGCTCTCAGCGAGCGAGTGGTGGAGTACGGCGGCGTCGGGCATACCTCGATTATCCATAGCCGTGATCAGGATGTGGTCGAGCGCTTTGCCCGACGGGTGAGGACATTCCGGGTATTGGTGAATACTCCCGGTCCGCACGGATCGGTAGGCTACAGTACTTCCCTTGACCCCGCCATGACCCTGGGCTGTGGCACCTGGGGGGGGGCCATTACCGGAGACAATATCTCGCCTTTGCACCTGATAAACCGCAAGCACCTGGCGTGGGAAACAGCTGCGGTGGCAACCGATACCCGCTCACAGGATTTTTTAAGCCGGAGGGGAAATTACTCCCGCTTCGACGAACTGGAGCGGGTCGGCCGGAAGACAAAAGGGACCAAGGGGGATATACCAACCCAACCGGCTGATCAGGAGGATCTGGATGAAGTGGGCCGCATTGCCCGAGAGTTTGCCCGTAAGCTGGAGGCTTGAGAGCACGCCTCATCACCAGAGAAATTTATAAATCGGTCGTAAATATTTGAAAATCGAACCCTTTGGATGTAATTTTTTGGGTATGCGCCAATTAGAGGTTGCCAAATCCCCAATTGGTGTGAAACTTCCACCTTGTCTTTTTCGATACCTGTAGGATCATCATAAGCGGCTTACGATTGCTACGCAATGAAAAATGACTAAGGTTAAGACCAGTCCACCAACCGGAGT
>JACZSB010000305.1 GCA_022574435.1 Fidelibacterota bacterium | reverse complement strand
CATATTCACGGTAGGGGTGGTGATGGCCATCATCGAAGGGCTGAACACATCCTTCTCCGAGCAAATTTCCAGCCTCGGTTCGGACGTCATGTACATCGACAAGCGCAACTGGTTTCAAGGCCGGGCCGGGTGGCTGCTCCATCGCCAGCGGCGCAATATCGGTATGGATGCCGCCGACTATATCCTGGAGCGGGCGCAATACATCAGCCATATCAGCCCCCGTATTTACCAGCGGGGCAACCTTAAGTTTGAGGACCAGAGCCTGGAGCGGGTGGCCATACTGGGGGTGCATGCGGATATGGGCATCATCACCGGCGTCGAAGTCGTGGCCGGGCGGTACATATCACCCATAGATACCAAGCACCGCAAAGCTGTGGCCGTGATCGGCGATGCGGTCCGGGAGAACCTGTTCGAGTTCAAGGACCCCGTGGGCCGTAAAATGACCATCAACGGCCGCAAATTCCTGGTGATCGGCCTGCTGGACAAACAGGGGCAAATGCTGGGCCGCAACCTGGACAACATGATTTATATTCCGGCCGAGACCCTGTTGAAAATGTTCGGCCGGCGCTGGCGGAATATCACCATTGCCGTCAAAGCTTCAGAACCGGGACTGTTGGCCGAAGCCCAGGACGAAGTGGAAGGGATCATGCGGCGCTACCGCAAACTGCGCCCCGGCGAGGAAAACGACTTCGCCATCAACCAGCAGAGCTCACTCCAGGAGCTCTACGATAACGCCACCGGGATGTTATGGATGGTGGCCATGGGCATCGGCAGTATCGCCCTGATCGTGGGGGGCGTGGGGGTGATGAATATAATGCTGGTGACCGTGACCGAGCGCACCATGGAAATCGGTATCCGCAAGAGCCTGGGGGCCCGCCGGCGCACCATTCTCTGGCAGTTTTTGGTGGAAAGCATGGCCGTGTCGGCGGTGGGTGTCGTGGTGGGCTTCGGCCTGGCATCGGCTACCGCCATGTTCATCCAGAAATCGACGCCGCTGGCGGCCCGCATTCCTCCCACCTGGGGGCTGCTGGGTATCGGTGTGGTGGTGGTGGTAGGCTTGATTTTCGGTCTCTGGCCGGCCATCAAGGCCGCCCGCATGGACCCCATTGAAGCGTTGCGCTACGAGTAATGGCTGACTACCTGCAAATCGCCCTGCGCTCCATCATGAGCAATAAGCTGCGCTCCGGCATGACCCTGCTGGGTGTGGTGATCGGAGTTTGGGCCATCACCAGCATGCAGGCGGTGGTCACGGGATTCGAGCGGGCCATGGAGGACGAGCTCAGCGCCCTCGGTTCGGAGACCTTCGTGATCCAGAAGTTTCCAGCCATCATAGTGGGCCACTCGCGGCATAAATACCGCCGTCGCAAGGACTTAACCTATGATGATGCCCGCTTTTTGGAGGCCGCGAGTGACAATATTCAAGCTGCCACGGCGGTGGTCGAGGGCTACGGCAAGACCATCAAGTACCGCGACAAGAAGACCGCTCCCACTGTTAATGTCATTGGTACCATGGCCGGCTATCTGATCAGTAAATCCCAGGAGTTGGCCGCGGGCCGTTTCCTCACTGCTAGTGATGTGCTCCATGGCCGCCAGGTGGCGGTGCTGGGCCGCGATGTGGCCTCCGAGCTGTTTCCCTACAGCGACCCGATGGACCAGAATGTGCTGGTGGGCAATCAAGGTTTTAAGGTGATCGGTGTGCTGGACCAGGTGTCCAGCTCCTTCGAGGAATCGGCCGACAACGTGGTGATCATCCCCATCACCGCCTATCAGAAAGTGTTCACCTCCGGCAACCGCTGGATGTCCAGCACCGCCCTGATCGTGCGGGCCTGGGACGTGGCGAATCTAGATGAGGCCATGGACGAGGCGGTGGCCCTGCTGCGCATCCGGCGCAAGGTGCCGTTGAATGAGGAGAACGACTTTGAGGTGCTGACGGCCGAATCGATCATGAGCACCATGATGGATTTCACCAAGTATATCCGTCTGGCGGCTGTGGGGATTGCCGGAATATCGCTATTGGTGGCCGGTATCGGGATCATGAATATTATGCTGGTGACGGTGATGGAGCGCACCCGGGAAATCGGGATCCGCAAAGCGGTGGGCGCCAAGCGCCGCAATATTCTGCTGCAATTCCTGTTCGAGGCGGTGCTGCTGTCGGAAATTGGCGCCTTTACCGGCATCCTGGTGGGCATACTCACCGCTTTGGCCCTCTCCCCGCTGCTGAATATGGATGCCCGGGTGCCCGGTTGGGCCATCCTGTCCGCTATCGGCTACTGTTCGGCCATCGGCATCTTCTTCGGCCTCTACCCGGCCAATAAGGCCTCGCGCCTCGACCCCATCGAAGCGTTGCGGCACGAGTAGGACTAGGGGCTGGTTATTAGTTAATCCTTGCCTTACCACCGCGACCGACAGGACCCGGGTCAGGCGATTCTTGCACTTCTTCTTATCTTCCTAGCAAGAAACACCACTAGATCGTGGTGTGATGTTCTGGTTTTTCGCCATTAGAACATATTGTAGATGCTCTCTCTTTTCTCCTTGCGCGCTGCAGCTCGATAAAGCTCGCGATATTTCTCACGCTGTTGCGGAGTCGCCCCCGCCAGCTCCGCCGGCAGGGGTACGGATGTAGGGAGTCCAGCCAGCAGCTCTACTGTCAATACGCCACCCATTACTGTGCCGATAATTAAGCCAACGAAACTACCACTGTAACTGATGGCCTCAGCAAGAATCGAGCCCCCTATGGCGCCTGCCCACATACCCCCGCAGCCAAACAATCCTCCCCCGATTCCCCAGGCCAAGGCGTTGTGGTTTCTAGCTGCATTCTTCACCTCCATAGTCCTGAGGACGGCCTCGGTAAATACTGGAGCTGTGCCCGCAGCAAAGACCTCAATTTCAGCTGGCTCCGGGACCAGGGCTGGTTGCCGCGGCGGCAATTGCACCTCCGGCTTCGCCTCCATTGGCTGGGACACTACGGGCTTTGCCACCGCAGGCTTAGGCATCGCAGGCTTGGGCTCCGCCGTCAGCGTAGGTTTTGCCACATATATATTGTCATCCTCGAATGCCAAGCGCCCATCTGCTAATGTCACTCGCTTCACGGACCAAAAAGGATATTGAACAGGTTCAGTTTCGCCTTGTATTTGAAAATAGATATAGGTATCGGTAATCTTAATCAACGTGCCTGAGAATTCTCTGTCAATAGAATCAACCAGCAGGTCCTGAGACCACAGGGGAGTGGCGATCAAAAGGAATATGACAAAGGTTCTCAGCATGATTGGTTTCCTTGGCCTACGGAATGACATAACCAAACGCGGGAAGGGGCAAGAAAAAATCCCGATTCCGCCCTCATCCGATTTAATCGTCAAAGTGAATGGCGGATAAAACGCCATCCTATTCGACCTGCCGCATTCAGGCATCACCGGCCGAGACGATCTAGGCAGTACCGTCACAACCGACCTGCAATATCATCCCATTGGGACTGATAGGACCACGGATATGAGAGCTTTACAATAATATAGCCAGGGCATAGGTTGTTATAGCGGCCGGTTCTTCAATCTACCTGGAAACGTGGTCTGGCGCCTCATTATCATGCAGTGGGGATTCCATGGCCTGGCTTAGGCCGGCACTGCGCAGATCCGCCAGCCAGAATATTATAGCAAAAGCCCCCATAATTCCCGCGCCGGTTTGCTTCCCATCCAGGCGCAGTTTATTGGCCGATGCTGCCAGCGAAACGACCACGATAAAACTGACCATCCCGTCCCCCGGGCGGCCGGCCCGGGCGCGGCCCAGTCCGGGAATGATGGCGCCGGTCAAGCCGGGCCTCAGGGCCCACGGTTCCCCTGTCGCGGGAACCGAATCGAGG
>JACZSB010000038.1 GCA_022574435.1 Fidelibacterota bacterium | reverse complement strand
CGTTCCAACTATCGGAGTCACCAATCGAGTCCTGCTGGCTCGGGGTAACCAGCCTGGAGCAGAATACGGCAGCAATGCTCCGTTTATGATTGAGAAAGAGGTGGTAGGAGTCTGGCTTCGTACCAGGGTAGGAGCTCACCCGATAGCGGTGCATGTCGCTTGGCGCACCGACCTAAACTACGCATTACAGCTAGTTTTGGATGCATCAAACAAATATAGGACACCAGAGCCACTCCGCCGAGCCCGATGTATGGCGCGCACCACTCGCAGCCACGACTTGGGCAGGACGCTCTCCCCCCGTTAATCGTCCATATAGATCTTGTCCACCAGCAATACAATCCGTATCCGGCAGCGTATCCGGTAAGAAGTACATTTGTTTGGGGTTGTCTGGGCTGTAAGTCGTAGGTCATAAGAATATAACCCCCGACGAAAACCGAGGTTCTCGACGGGGAATCTTATGGTGGCCCGTAGGAGAATCGAACTCCTGTTGCCAGGTCGAAAACTTGGAGTCCTGCCCAGGCTTCTAATTTCTACCAATTCCTTGGCGAATATGAACTGGTGGAGCGTTGATGGTTCAGAGCCCTGCACCTACTGAGCGCTAATTTGTCCTAAACAGGCGAATTTGTCAGAGGCCTTACCCGAAGGTGTGACAGCTCCTGTTGCGCCGTAACGAAATAAAATCTCACTACCAGGCGCCCAAGAATCGAATTCTACACCTTCTACGGAGTCGATAGCAGCGGGCTACGTACGTTATCGGACTACCTAGACTCCAGTTAGCAAGCCCATGAGGCAGGCCGGATTCCCCCCGTATTGCTTACATATTGCTTACACGGCGGCCAATACCCTGACGCAAACATAAATAGAGAAGCCCCTGCAATCCTAACGATTACATGGGCTTAGCTAGTGTGGCTCGGGACGGAATTGAACCGCCGACACATGGATTTTCAGTCCACTGCTCTACCAACTGAGCTACCGAGCCAATGTCAATCAGACCCTGCACCCTTGGGCAAGATCTACCACCCACTGCTGGACCCCGCCATCGGCGGGGAACTGAGCTACCGGGCCGGCGCCTGTCCCAGCCAGGCTTTTCGCAGTAGCCTGACGCGGCCCAAATTAACGACCCACCTGACGGACCGAAAAGTGAAATACCGATAGCGGGCATAATTCCTTGAAGTGGCGCTGCTTTACAAGTGAAATTCGTCACATCAAAACCGGAGTGGTCGTGGTAATTTCCACCAGTGTTGGAACCTGATGTAGTGTACAAACGTTCCCAGAGAAAACCCACGCTCGTGGCTAAAGTGTTGTGACTGAAGAACCCAAACCGGAACACTACTGCATTCTGATCGCTGACGATCTGCCGTCGAACTTGGCCTATTTCGATGAGGCCCTGCGCACATTCGGCTATCGCACAATCACCGCTCAGGACGGCCAGGAGGCTTTGGAAAGGATCGCTGAGCAGGTCCCCGATCTGGTACTGTCCGATGTAAATATGCCTCGCATGGATGGTTTCCAGCTTTCATTGCGCATCAAGAAGGATACTCGCACTTCCGAAATCCCGGTGATCCTGGTCACTGCTATGGATGACCGGGAGTCGCTGGCCAAAGGGCTCTCCAGTGGTGTGGACGACTTCCTGATCAAGCCGGTGAACTTAAGCGAGCTCCAGGCCCGGGTACGCAACCTATTACTGGTCAGGGATTACCGCAGACACATGCGCCGCTACACCACCGAGCTGGAGGAACAGGTGGCTGCCCGCACCGCCGACTTGAAACAGGCGTTCGATCAGTTGAAGTTGGCCAATGATCAGTTGCGCCATGCCTCCCTGGATACCATCCGGCGCCTTTCCACGGCCGCCGAATATCGAGACGCCGACACTGCTGCCCACATCTGGCGGATGAGCACCTACTCCAGTGCCATCGCCCGGCAGCTCGGCATGGGCGATGAATTCACCGATGCTATCCTCTATGCCAGTCCCATGCATGACGTGGGCAAGATCGGTACCCCGGATAATATTCTGCTCAAACCGGGCGCGTTCGACCCTGAAGAGAAAAAGATTATGCAGCAACATACCTTGATTGGCGAGAGTATCCTGGGAGACTCTGACCATCCCCTGCTGCAGATGGCTCGCACCATCGCTGGCGGGCACCACGAGAGATGGGATGGCAGCGGCTATCCCAGGGGCCTGGCGGGAGAGGGTATCCCCATCTCCGCCCGTGTGGTTGCCGTAGCTGATGTCTATGACGCCCTCACCACTCAGCGGGTCTATAAGCCCGCTTGGAGCTCGGAAAAAGCATTCGAACTGATCCGGGAATCCGCCGGCACGCACTTTGATCCTCGGTGCGTGGAGGCCTTCCTGGAAATCCGAGATAAAATCCTTGACCTGCAACAGATACACAGGCGTAAACCAAAGGACCGAAATTTAATCTTGGCTAAGGGAAAATGAGTGCCGTTGAAACCGAGGTGAGCCTTAACCAGGCGCTACGCCGGAAGGATCACGCCCTGCGCAAGCTGATCCAGAAAATTGTACACGATTCCAACAATTACTACAGTGTGTTCAAGGGCTATATTTCACTGTTGGATATAAGCTCGCTGGATAAGGAGGTTTTGGGCAAATACCTCCCGCCCATGAAAGATGCTCTACAGTCCGGGATCAGGCTGAACACCCGTCTGACGGCCTACTTCCACGTAGTGTCTCCCATGCGGATTGAGTTGGACCTGTCCGCCCTGGCAAATGAAGTATGTGCCCGGCAGGCCGCTGAACATAACTTTACGGTGACTGTCACTACGGAGGGGGACTGCCCACCAATATCGGTGGAGGAGCCGTCAGTGCGCTCCCTGCTGGCTAATCTCTGCTTACTGGCAGAGGAAACCGCCACCGTTGATGCCAGCTTGCTGCTGGACTCACAGTGGATGGATGCGGCGCAACTGGCCGGTATGGTCCTGGATAGCACGCCGGGAGTCTATCTCCGCTTGCAACTCACGATCAAGACTACAATGTTTGAGCAGGAGGATCTGACGGAATTCCTTAATCCATACCAAATAAGCCCCAATCACGACACCGACCTGGGGCTGGGGATGCTGTTGCCGGTGCTGCGCAACCACGGCGGAAACCTGGACCTTGCTGCCAATGGCGAACGTTTGACCCTGGCTATTTACTTCCCCTTAAGGAAACATGAGTAACGCCCGGGACCACGATTTCCAGCTGTCGGTGCTGGTGGTGGACGATGAACCCAGCATCTGTTCCTTCCTCGATGAGGTGCTTTCGCATAATGGCTATTCCATAGTGGTGGCCTGCGACGGGGCCACTGCCCTGGAGCGGTTGGGAGAACGGGAATTCCATCTGGCCATTATTGATCTGAGTCTACCCGATTCCAACGGCTTTGACCTGGTTAAGCGGGCCAAAGAGCTGCGACCGGACCTGGTGGCCATTATCATGACCGGAATGGATCTGGATTTCCAGGATGATATCATTGCCAACCATGTGGACGACTATCTGACTAAGCCTTTCAGTCTCGAGCACCTGATCTATATGGTAGCCAAATACGATAAATTCCTCCGGTCACTGCATGACTTACGGAGACTGGACGCAAGTCTTGCACGGGAAAAGCGGAAGAGCAAATTCTTTAACCAGGCCGGGCACCAGCTAAAATCGCCGGTAGCCGTTATCAAGGAGTTTCTGCAGCTGTTCACGGAAGGATTTGGCGGTGACTTGACCGGGAAGCAAACCCAGTATCTCGAAGCCATTAACCATAACGTAAATCATCTACTATACTTGATTGAGGGTATTGAAAACCTCTCACGGGTCGAAAGCGGCACCTGGGTTATGAACAAGGAAGCGGAGGACCCGCTTCAGATCATTAAGCAACTGGATGATACCTGGGGGTTGATACTGGAGCGGCGTAACCTAAAGTTCGTCACGGAAATAGCCCCCGGCCTGCCCCCGGTGCTGGCCGATGCCACCGCCGTGGAGCAGGTGCTTGGAAATCTGATTGACAACGCCAGTAAATATAGTACACCCGGCACAACAGTTACCCTCCGCTGTTGGTTGGAGGGAGATCATCTGGTCTGCTTCGAGTTGGAAAACGAGGGTCCCGGGATCCCCGAGGAGCAGCGTGAGGCCGTTTTCCAACCGTTCTCCCGCCTGCCGCAGCATGAATCCTTGCCCGGCCTCGGATTAGGGCTTACGGTGGCATTGGAGCTGGCCAAACGTATGGACGGCGATTTGATCCTGGATGGTGGTGGTCAATCCGGCGCCCGGTTCCGGCTGCACCTACCGGTGGCCTGATAGCGCTGGGTCCTCTTACCGCCCTCAGGCATATCATACCCAGGGCCAAGCCGGTATGCGAGTGAGTAGCGATTCCGGAAGCTCTCCATAAAATTGAAGGCGTGAGCCCGGAACTTGCTGATCCGCCAGCTGGCGGACTGATCTATCGGGAGAGGTAGAAAACGACAGGTGGAGCTGGCTGCTTTACCACCAGGTATTCCCCGGACTAGGGCAGCTCTCATCCCCTATTAATTTACGGCGAGGGAGTGCCACGTTTGTTCCCGCCAAGGGCGGGGAAAGTGACGGTGGTAAGGCAAAACGGAACGTAGCCCCTGATTAGCCGTTAGTAGAAGACAGGTTTAATATTTAGCGGGCACTCCGGTTGCAAATCCCATTGACAAGGCAGATTGATGGACATAACATTAAACGCACTCATTAAAAAGGGTTTACTATGTTCCTGGGAAGGGTGGTTGGGACCGTGTGGGCTACCAAAAAAGAAGATAGTCTACAGGGTTTAAAGTTTCAGATCGTGAAGAAGGTGGATGATAAGTTGCGCCTAAAAAGCGATTTTGCCATCGCTGTGGATGCCGTGGGCGCCGGGGCCGGCGAGTTGGTGTTGTGCGCTTCGGGGAGCTCCGCCCGCCTGACCTCCACCACCCACAATAAACCGGTTGACACGGTCATCATGGCGATCGTTGACCAGGCGGAGTTTACCGAGGAATGAGGATTGCCAAAGTAATCGGGAGAGTCTGGGCCACCCGCAAGCTGCCAGACCTGGAGGGGCTAAAGTTGCTGATCCTGCAACCGATGGAGGTTACAGGCTCCCGGCCGCAGGGCGATTTCCTGGTGGCGGCCGATAGTCAGCAGGCCGGCCCTGGAGAACTGGTCTACTATGTCACGTCCAAGGAAGCGTCCTTCCCCTTCGACCGTAAATTCACCGCCTTGGACGCGGCCGTGGTGGGGCATATCGACCGGATAGACCTGTGAAGTGGGTGGTGGCTACCTGGAACCGGGATAAATTTAAGGAGATCGAGGCTATTTTTAGAGATCTGCCGGTAAATTTGTTGAGTATGCGGGATTTCCCGGACCTGAGCGCCGTGGAGGAGACCGGTACCACTTTGGAGCAGAACGCCCTGCTCAAGGCTCGCGCCGTCCACGCGGCCACCGGTCTCCCGGCCATCGCCGATGATACCGGCCTGGCGGTGGACGCCTTAGATGGCGCCCCGGGAGTTTATACCGCCCGGTTTGCCGGTCCCAACGCCAGCTACGAGGACAATGTAGCTAAACTGATGGCCCTGCTTAAAGGGCTGCCGCCGGCTCAACGCACCGCCCGCTTCAGCACTTGCGCCGCCTTTGTGGATGCCCACGGGGAGCTAACGGCCGAAGGGACTGTGCCCGGCACCATCACCACCAGGTCCCGGGGCACGGCCGGTTTTGGATACGACCCGGTGTTCCAGCCCGACGGCGAAACACGTACCTTTGCCCAGATGCCGCTGGCCCAAAAACAGGCCCGCTCTCACCGCGCGATCGCCTTCGAGGCGCTGTGTCGCCAGCTCGACCATACTTTCAGTACCAACCTTCTCGAGGAGACCAAAGCTTAAGCACCTCTGTTACCGGTTTTTGTTACGTGGTTTAAGTAACTAGGAACTGGCAGGTGTTACGACATCGGGTGCTGGGAGGGATCATTGCGCTGATTATTATCGGCTCCCAAATATTGACGGGAGCCGACGGCGATTCCGTGCGTACCTGGCAGCTACAACTCCCCGACCGCCTGGCCGCTACTATTGCCGGGCCGCTACCGCCGGCCACTACCCCCGGTCTGCAACTTATCGGTTGGACTGAAACCAAACCCGATAGCGCCACTTTGGCAGCTATCTCCGCCTTTATCCAGCAGGATTCCATTGAGACCATGCAGTTGTTAGACTCTGGGCAAGCGGCTTCCATTTGGCGGCGGGCTGCGAGTCCATGGGAGATTAGTTCCCGGGATTTGGAGACCTGGGCCGAGATCGATCAAAGCGGCGAATATATTACTTTCTATGAGGATCATGACGGCACACCGTTGAAAGTCTCGGCCACGGTACAACTGGAGTGGTACATTCCACAAAGGATCCAATCCAATTGGCGAGTGGAATTGCGCCGGCAACTAAGTCGGTCTTTCACCACCGATTTACAGGATCGCCGCCGAGGGCGGCGCACCCTGGAACTGATCGGCGCGGATATCGCCGGCCAGAGGGTGGCGCTCAGTGTCACCGGCAATGTGGCTATCAAGGGCGGAATGGTGTTCAAGGACCAGTCCAAGAGCCTCACCAATTTCCGGGCCAACAAGAATTGGGAACTCGATGTGGACCAGACCCAACGGTTCGATATCGAAGGGACTATCGGAGACCGTGTGTCCATACTGGTACATCAGGATAGCGAGAACGATTTCGAGTGGGAAAACGACATGAAGATCGCCTACCGCGGCGAAGAGGACGCCATACTCAAGAGCATCGATGCCGGCAACATTTCCCTCTCCTTGCCAGGGACCCAGTTCGCCACCGGCAGCGGCGGCAAGAGCAGTGGCCTGTTCGGACTCAAGGCGGTCACCCAGTTCGGGCCCCTCAGCCTTACATCGGTGGCATCCATTGAGCGCTCCCGGAAATCGACCAAGTCCAACGCGTTGGGCGAAGCCTTCGTGGTCAGTGATCAACACTATCTCAAAGGCCGCTATTTTTTCTTGGACACCCAATTCCGGAACTCCTATTACCCCCTCAATGACCTGGGCCGCCACACCTACAGATCGGACCGGGTAGTGGGCTGGTTGGAGGTCTATCGCTCCAGCGTGGAGCAATCCGACACCTATCCCGGTATCGCCTATATTGACCCTGGCCGACCAGAATTCCTTAACGAGGCTAAGGCCGAGGCCCACTTTATGCGCCTGGAACTGGGCCGGGACTATACCTTTAGCGCCCAGCTGGGGTGGATACGCCTGGCCATGTCGGCCGGTGATAATGACATTATCGCCGTGGCCTATAGCCTCGGGCGGCAGGTGGTCCTCGATTCGGTGGCCGTCGATAGCACGGTGGGAGATTTGTTCTTTGAGGTGACTGATTCCGTTGATATCAATTTGAAACTGATCAAGGACCGTGGCCAGACCTCCACTTACCCCACCTGGGCGCTGGAGTTCAAGAACGTCTATAGTCTGGGGGGCATGAATATTCGGCGCCAGGGATTCCACGTTCGGATTGTCGACCGTAAAGGCGACACCGGCGCTGAGGCTCGTTTTTCCAGTGGCGAAACCTACCTGCGGATTTTCGGCCTGGACCAGTGGGACAGCAACCAGAACCCCAATCCCGATGATTCCGTTGATGTGGATAACCCCAGCATCGTTAATCTGAGTCTGGGCGAGCTGCACTTCCCGGCCCTGTTGCCCTTCGTCTATGTCCGTGATACTACCTTTTCGCGGCCGGCAGCCCGCGATATCATCAACACAGCGGGGTTGGCCACCAGCCATCCCGCTCTAAGGGAAATCTACGGCTACGAGCTGGAAGACCTGGACAAGGACTTTCGATTCGACCGGATGGAGGCCGATGGGGAGCACGATTACTTTTCCCCCGGAAACAATCTAATCGAGACTATACCGGATGGGGACCAATTTCACGAGGATGCCAATAATGATTCGGTATTCAACGTACCGGCCATCTATTACAAGCCTAAAGACACCAATGCTAAGAACAACGAATCCCGTTTCGATATTGAAATCCAGCAAACCAGCCGCGGCGCCTCTGTCTTCAACCTGGGATTCAACTGGGTACCCGGCAGCGAGACGGTGTTCATCAACGGCGTTCCGCTGACCCGGGACAAAGACTATAAAATCGATGAAATGACCGGCACACTCACCATCCTTGAAGCCGCCATGGCCACCTACTCCAACCCGGAGGTCACCATCGAGTACGAGGATAACATTCTGTTCTCATTCGATAAGCGGGTGATGCTGGGCACCCGGGCCGAGCTGGATCTGGGAGAGAACTCGTTCCTGGGACTCACCGGCCTATATTATAACCAGTCTATCATCGATGACCGGGTCGATGTGGGCTCCGAACCGATACAAAACATGCTCTGGGACATCAACGGCCGTTTTGCCCGGGAAACTCCGTTCATTACCCGGTTAATCGATCGCCTGCCGTTGCTCGAAACGGACGCCGTCAGCAAGTTCCGTATCGAAGGGGAGTTGGCCCAGGTGATCCCCGATCCTAATCCGCTAGGCGTGGCCTATATTGACGATTTTGAGGCCAGCAAAAATATTACCAGCCCCTCACTGCGCTACACCCTCTGGCAGCAGGCCGCCCCGCCGGTGGACAAAAACCTGAACGACCGCCGGAAACTGGCCTGGTGGAACCCGTTTAACGAATGGCCGGTCAAGGAGATTTGGCCCCAGCGGGAGACTTCCGTCACCGCTAATAACCAGACCACCACTATCCTGGTGCTGGATGCCTTCTTTGAGAGATTCGAAGTAGAAGCGGTCAACGATTCCCTGTGGGGCGGCATCACCTACCAGTTGATGTCCAGCGACTACGACCAGTCCAAGACGAAGTTCTTCGAAATCTGGCTCCGGGGCTGGTATGGCGAGCTGCACATAGATATAGGCGCCATCAGCGAAGACATTAACGGCAACGGCAAAACCGATACGGAAGACCAACCTATCGCCGGACTTAGAGAGGGCAACGGGAAACTGGATGCCGGTGAAGATGTGGGGCTGGACGGCTGCGGCGACGAGGCGGAAGATGGCCTGGGAGGTTGCCTGGGGCTCGATGACGACGGCGATGGCCAGGTTGATGAGGACGGCGTCTACGATGAAAATTGGGCCGGCGATGGCCGCCAGGACTTGGCGGAACGAGCACCGCTGGCCGATCCCGACGATCCCAACGGCGACAACTGGGCGCGCACCGAGAGCAACAACTACAACGACAACATAAATGGCACCGAGGGCAACAGCGCCACGCCTGAGGGGAGCTACCCCGATTCTGAGGACCTGGATGGCAACGGCACTTCCTTCATCGACGACACAAACGATTACTTCAGCTTCAGTTTCCGGCTGGAAGAGGATCATCCCTATACCGACCCCGCCCTGGTGGCCGGCGAGACCCGGCGTAACAATGGCGCCCTCACCGGTTGGCGGCTGTTCCGCATCCCGCTGGTGGACTTCCAGGCCGGCGCGGGGATGATCCCCAGTTGGAATGACGTCAAGCAGCTGCGCATCTGGGTGGACGGGAATTCCCTGGCTGAATCGCCGTCGCGGAGGCAATCCGTTACCGCCCGCATCGAGATCGCCAAGATCGAGCTGGTAGGCAACGAATGGGAAGAGATCGGTATCGCACCCATCAACTCCGATAAGTATGATGATGCCGATTCACTGATAACCCTGGTGGTGACCGTGGCCAACACCGAAGACAATGACGATTACCAGTCGCCGCCGGGCATACAGGGAGAGTACGACCGCTTGAATGACATCCGGTTGCGGGAGCAATCGCTGGTGATGGATTTTAGGGCCGGAATCAAGCCGGGATTCAAAGGGAGCATCAGCAAGTCCATCAGCCAACAGCGCGGCTCGTTCCTGGTCTATGGCACCATGGATATGTTCATCCACGGTCAGGCTGAAGACGCCCTGATGGACCAGGATTCTACCGTCGTCTGGTTCTTCCTGCGGTTGGGACGGGTGGCCCAGAACGGAGAGTTTTACTACGAGGTACGCCAACCGGTCTACCCCGGCTGGGACGACCGTAATCACATCAGTATAGACATGGAGGAGATCGCCGATTTGAAGCTCCTGGATCAGCCCGATGGCTGGGAGCTGGTGGATGGCGATTCCATCCCCAAGTATAACCTCCCCGGCATGGAAGTACTCATCCGGGGCGATCCCTCTCTGGAGCGCATTGAGACCTATACCGCCGGCGTGATCAATAAACACCCCACCCTGCCTATTCGCGGCCAGGTGATGATAGATGAACTGCGCCTGTCGAACGTGCGCCGGGAGCGGGGTATGGCCCTGCGGGTCAGCGGCGCCCTGAACTTCGCCGACCTGCTTACAACCAGCATTAATTACTCGCGGAAAGATGCCGATTTCCACACTATCCAGCAACGGGTTACCACCAATCCGGTTACCGTCGAGACGATCAAAGCTGATGCTAAATTCAGCCCCGACCGATTCCTGCCCCGCAGCTGGAGGGTGCAGCTCCCCATCAGTCTGGGGTACAGCCGCAGCATTCAATCGCCCAAATATTTTAGCGGCCGGGATGTCCTGGCGGGGGGTCTGCGGGACGCTCCTGAGGAAATACAAAGAATCAGCCGGCAGATTAACCTGAAGACCAGTTTCGCCAAGTCCAGCCGCAGCCGGTTCTGGCTGATGCGCCAGACCCTGGACCGGCTCACGGGTGGCGTGGCCTACGCCCGCAAACAGACCTCATCAGAACTGGAGCTGCGAAACATAACTCAGAGTATTTCGGGTCAGGCGGCCTATCCCATCAAATTCAGCGATGAAAACTACCTGGAGCCTTTCCATAAGCTGGCCTCTATCCCCTGGTTAGGGGCCAAAATAAGTGATACACGGATTTATTATTCACCTGCAAATTTGAATTTCTCCACTAATATTGCCGAGACCAAATCAGGCCGTACCACCCGGGATTCCTTGGAGACCACAACGCAGAACTACACCCTCAGCCTGAAACGCGCAATAAACGCCAGTTACCGGCTGACTGACCGTTTGAACACCAGTTACAGCTGGACCGCCAACAACGCCCTGGACCACCTCCGCTATTCAAAACTGGAGGCGTTGAAGACCCTGGATATGGGCTACCCCTTGCAGCTTGGTGAGCAATACTCCGCCAACTTTGACCCGACCATATTTTCTTGGTTCAGTCCCAAGCTGAACTATCAGGCCCGGTATTCCTGGAGCAAGAACCGCCCCATTATCGACCCCACAAGCGGTGGCCGAGTATCCAACCAGGGACGCCTCAGCGGCACGGTGAACCTGCAGCTCAAGAACCTGGTGGAGATCTTCTACACCGCGGAATCCAAGGGCCGGGCCAGTGGCCGTTCGCGGCGGCGGCGCAGTTCCGGTCAGACTAAAGCTGACGATCAAAAAAAGCTATTGGAAGTCAACAATCCACTGGTCAAGGGGGTACTTAAGCAAATTCACGCCGTGCTCAGTAAGGTCAATCCCATTGCCTTGAACTACGCCTACGGCCGCTCGGTCGCTGAGCCGGCGGTGATTGGTCAGCCCGATTTAAGCTACCGCCTGGGGCTGGTCACTACAACCGGGCTGCCCATCGATTCCACCATCAACGGCTTCGCTACTTTGAGCCGCAACCGCGACATGTCCGTGCGTACCGGTTTCTCTATTGGCAAGTCGGTAACTGTCAGTTTATCCCACAGCCGCAAATGGACCTCCAGCCAGGGGTCCAACGCCACTACCGAATCGCGGACCGTCGACTTCCTGGTGCTATCGGACGGGGAAGAAGTGGGCCTGCCATTTTTTAACTGGAGCTTGCGCTGGTCTAATCTGGAAAAACTGCCGCTACTTAAAAAAATACCCTGGCGCGTTAGTCTTGACCATTCCTACAATGGAAGCAGGTCGAGCAACAAGCAGGGAGACCGGGTGAGCAACGACACTTACAGCATGCAGTTTCAGCCTTTGTTGGGGCTGACGATCAATTTTAACAATGGGATCTCCAGTAACCTGCGCTATGGCGTGGGTCAGAATTTGAGTCGCACCGAGGCCGGCGATAGAAAAGGCAGCACCAGAAATATCACCGCCTCGGCCAGTTACCAACATCGGGGGGGGCTGAAGGTGCCGTTGCCTTTCCTGCGGGACCTGAATTTGCAGAACTCCATCAATTTCAGCCTGGACTTCGACCTGAGCAGCTCACAGGATGAACAGCGCAAGGGCGAGGCCGCAGAATTCTCCATCACCCGGGAAAGTCGCCGCTGGGGGATCAAGCCCTACATCACTTACACTTTCTCCAACAAGGTAACCGGTAGTTTTAGAACCGGCTATAGTGAAATCTACAATGACATCACCGGGCGGCGTATTGACCGCGAGTTCGGCTTCGACGTCAATATCGCCATTAGAGGCAACTGACCCGGGCCATGGCGCAGCGACTGACAACGGTAACACTGTTAATATTAATGGGCTGGCAATGGTCCGCCGCCCAGCAAGGACCCTATTTCGACGGCCGGGAAGCTTTCCGGTTGTTGGAGGCCCAGACGGCGCTGGGACCCCGTTTCCCCGGCTCCCCGGGGCATACCGCCATGGTCAATTTTTTAGAGGAACAGTTGCGGCCCTTGGCCCATGAATTGGTGGTACAGGTGACCCGTCAGCCCCATCCCTACCGGGGCGATACACTGGAGATAATCAATTTTCTGGCCCGCTTCAATCCCGCCAGCCCGGCGCGGCTATTAATGCTGGCCCACTATGACACCCGGGCAGTGGCCGATCAGGACCCCGATCCAGCCAACCGCAGCCGGCCTATTCTGGGCGCCAACGACGGGGCCAGCGGGGTGGCCGTCCTGTTACACCTGGCAGAGCTGATGGCCCGGGAACCGCCGCCGGTGGGGGTCGACCTGCTGCTGGTGGACGCCGAGGATGTGGGGCGCTCGGGGGACCTGGATAATTTCGCCCTGGGCAGTAAAGCCTTTGTTAGGGAAATGGACCGGCTGCTGGGCGGAATCCGGCCGCGCTATGCGGTGCTACTGGATATGGTGGGCGACGCACAGCTGCGCCTGCCCATGGAATATTATTCCTGGCGGGACGCCCGGGAACTTACGCAGCGCATCTGGGAGCTGGCCCAAGAGCTGGGCTACGCGCAGTTTGTATTTGAGATCGGTCCAGCCGTTTACGACGATCATTTACCACTATTGGAAGCCGGCATACCGGCGGTTGATATCATCGACCTGGACTATTCCGCGCCGGACGGCCAGAGCTACTGGCACACCCTGGAGGATACGCCCGACAAGTGCTCGCCGGAGAGCCTGGAGGCAGTGGGCACTGTGATCACTACCCTGATCTACAGCGAGCGGCCCTGATGTCGCTACCGGATGAAGCCACGCGGCGAGAACTGCTGGTCCTGGAACTTGAGGGTCCCAGGGAGGAGCTGGAAATCTGTCTGGCCCAGTTGGGAGAGCTGGTGACTGGAGCCCTGGAGCAGGCGGACAATGACGGCAACCCTCGGCTCCAGGTCTACCTGGCGGCCCGCGACAGACCGGTGGCGGAGGAGCGGCTTGTGACTGGCCGGCTTTCCGCTACCTGGCGTCCGGTGCCAAAGGAGGATTGGGAGGTCGTCTGGCGGAAAGATTTTGAGCCGGTGACAGTCACAGCCGGAATTACGATTGTCCCTGATTGGGATACCACCACCAGTGCGCGCACCCTGATCCGTATTCGTCCCGGCCTGGCTTTTGGCACCGGGCACCACGCCAGCACCCGTCTGGCGATTCGAGCCCTGGAGCGGCTGGGTTGCCGGGGAGCGCGGGTCCTGGACCTGGGCAGCGGCTCGGGAGTGCTGGCCATCGCCGCTTCGCTACTGGGCGCGGCCCAGGTGGTGGCGGTGGAGCATGACCTGGATTGCCAGGGCAATTTTAAGGATAATCTGAAACTCAATAGTCTGCCGGTGGTACCGCGGCTGGTGATAGGCGACGTCCTGGAGTGGACCGACTTTGACTGCGACCTGGTGCTGGCTAACATCAACCCAAAAGTGGTGTTCCCCTTACTGGAGCACTACTGCCGGACCAAGTCCCGGGCCAGTCTGATCGTCTCCGGCCTGTTGACCGATGACCAAACCAGGCTAAAGGCTCATTGCCGCTCTCTGGGGTTGACCACCAGGGCCTTGGAACGGGAGGCGGAGTGGCTTTGCGCTGTGGTGCAGCGCCGGGACAAGCGGACTTCGGGACCTGCCATCGCCGCTGGAGAAATCGATTGAGGGCGGAGAGGGTTCGCACCTATATTGCGCGCTCGATGAGACCCCCTTTCACCAGGATTGTCTTAATGGCATTGGCCTTCTGCATGGCGGCCCAATGCAGCCGGCTGGTGTTGGAGCCCGAGGAAGTGTTGGATGTGCTGGCTAATCCGGCTTCTTCCTTTGACCCGCTGGAGCGCCTGTTTTACGCCGCCGTCACCGTCACGCCGTCCGAATTAGGCGCTGACGCGGATAGTGTCTGGGTGGAGATGTTTCTGATAACCGCCGACACCACCGCCGACAGCACTGCGGTGGATACCCCCCTGATCAGCCTTGGTCTGCTGGATGACGCCACCCAGGGCGATATCCTGCCCGAGGACGGTGTCTATGCCCGCCGGTTCGCATCCGGTATCTCCTCGGGTACGGTGGGGACCGCCCTGTTTGTCTATTATGCTCAAGTCTCAGGAGCACAATATTCTCTCGTCGATTCGGTGGAGGTCTACCTGCCGCTGCTCACCGACGCCCTCACGACTATGGATAAGCTGGCCAACGAGATGTTCGCCGCCGTGACGGTTAACATCACCGAGGATGATCCCGCCCCCGACTCTGTCTGGGTGGAGCTCTATCCCTTGGGTTCGACCGATCTGCTGCTTAGTATCTCCCTGGGTGACCTGGGGGCCGACGGCGACAGTGTGGGCGCCGACGGTATCTACTCCCGCCGCTTCGACTCCCCCCTGCCATTCGGCATGCTGGGCTCGGTGCGCTTTTTCTTTCTCACATCGGTAGACGACCGGCTCCATACCGCCGCCGATACCTTGATCCTGGTCAATCGGAAGCCTGAGATCGTGGCTGTGAGCGCTGCCGATACCTTGCGCCTGCCGCCCAGTGGATTTTTCACATT
>JACZSB010000304.1 GCA_022574435.1 Fidelibacterota bacterium | reverse complement strand
TATAAGTCTCGGCAAGACAGTCTGATATGATCTAGCACCATTAAGTAAGTGGTCCGCAGTACGGGCCTGCAGTAGTTAGTAATAATTGGTCGACGTTTTTTGGCTGCCAGCCCTGGTAGAAAATGTGCCGTCACAGTTCCACCCGAAGGCTGAATAACTACCTACCGAGCGCCGGCCGTGACCGCCGCCGGCTGGTAGCGCCGGGACATGCGCAGATAATAGGCTGACCACTCCTGATGGTGGTCCTTATAGGCTTCGTAGGCCTGGAGCGCCCCCATTGATAGATTAACCGAATCCCGGATGGTGAGGGCTGAGGGTGAACCATCGAAGTCCGGGATGATGATGGTCTCACCGTAGGGCAGAGAATCGGGGTTGCCGATCAGGCCCGTATTGGCCCCATAGATGTGCACCCAGAACAGCGGCTGGTGATAGTGCTCCTGGGCCAGGTTCCAGAGGTGGTCCCCTGGCACAACCTTATGTTGCCTGGCGCCGTTGGTCTGGAACCGGGTGGTCGTGGGCGCAGAGGCCGGAATTGTATGGGTGGTCAACGGTACTGAGGCCACATCTGGCTCCCTGGCGAATTCCACTCCCCCCGGCTCCCGACCCAGTTCAAGCTCCGCCACTGTGGTGACCTCCAGAGAATCGTAAAAAGTTGCTGCAATCGCCTGGGCAGTGGTGTCGGCAACGGTTGCCTCAAGATCAATGGCGGTAGTATCCTCCGCCAACAGCTCTCCGATTTTGGCTGCCAGGCTGTCCGTGAAACCAAGTAACGAATCACCGATCTCAGGTAACCGTCCGCCGTAAAAGCGACTGGCGATAACGATAGCGGCCACCGTAACCGCGGCCACTGCCGCCAGGTCTCCCCAGCGACTACGTTGCCGATGCGCAGCAGGGGGTGCGGGTGGTGGCCCGGGTCTCTCGGCACGGGTGGGCGCCGGCTCCTGTGCCGGTTCGGAGGCCGGCTCTGATTGGGCTGCTTCGTCCGGCTTATCATCCTCGGTGGCAGCGGGCTTTTCCATGACTTCAGTGGGTAAATGGGCGTAACTGCGATTGACGTGCTGTTCAATGGCATCCGCCGGCCGGAAGGCTACCCTGGTATGGCCCGGGATGGGGATCACTTTCCCGGTGCGGGGATTGGTGCCGGTGGTCTCGGGGATATGATGGAGCTCGAAGATGCCAAATCCGGCCAGCCGTGCTTTCTGGTCCCGCTCCAGCCCTTCGTTGACAACGGCCACCATGCTCTTTATGAAGCTGCCTACAAATTCCTTGGAGCGGTCCATTTTCGCCGCCACCTGGTCGACCAGCTCGTTATAGGTGATCTTGTCGCTCACGGCCGTTTCTCGGCTTCAGGATTTTTGGTCCCAGAAGGCGGTACATCGCTATCCGGCTGCTGCGGGGCGGCCTGGTCGCTCGGACCGGCTGGCTGTGGCGCTTCCGGCGGCTCGGTGATCGTCGTCTCAGTAGCCGTGGCGCCGGCTTGGGGCGGCTGCTCCCTGGCCTGCTCATCCTCGCTTGTCGGCTCCGGTGCTTTGGCCGGCTCCGGTAGGGCAGCGTCCGGTTGATCAACCCCCTCGGTGGCGGCCTCATCGGGGATTGTAGTAACATCATCTTGGGTCTCTTCCGCAGTTTCTGCCGCGCGTTCGGCCTGCAGCTCCCGGCGCAAGCTCTCGTGGCTCTCTTCCGCTTTGTCCTCCTGGACCTCGAGGGGGGCCTCCGCCCCGGGGGCCGCTTCCTTGGGGGCGTTCACTGCCGGCCGGGGAGCGGGCGGCTCCACCTCTATTTCTTTGATTTCGTCCTTTAGTCCCACGGCCGGGCTGAAGGATACCAGACGCTTGGGCGGGAGGAGCACGTGGGCCTGGCGGTTAAGATCGTAGGCTTGGCGCGCTTCCCGGATATGGGTGCCGAAGGTCCCCAGGTCGGGGATTGAAAAGCCCACATAATTGCCCAGGGTGTCGCTGAATACGCCCACCATTTGCTTCAGGAGCTTTTTAGTCTCCTTCAAGGTCAGGCCGTTACGCTTAGCCAGGAGCTTTAATATTTCAGAATTGTTCATCTAATATAGTATCGGCGGTTTGCGACGGTAACTTTACTCCTTCACGAACAACCGCGCCAGTTCTAGGCGCCACTGGGCCGGTCGTCCCTCAGCACCCCGGCTAACATAAGTGCCGCCAGCGCCATAACCAAGGGTAAATCACTGGAAACCGGATGTATAGGCTGATTATCGCGCCTGTAGCCGCTGGGTAGTAAGTTAATGGTGGCGCCTGGAGCCTGGCCGGTAGTAATCTATAGTCTTGAGGTGGCACAATGCTGGTTCAGATAAACAATCATTCGTTGCATTATATCGAACAGGGCCAAAGTGACGGCCGGCCGGTTGTTTTCATACACGGCTTCCCGTTCGATGGCCGTATGTGGCAGCCCCAACTGGCCGCCCTGCCCAAACGGTTCCACGCCATAGCGTACGATGTCCGGGGGCACGGCCGCAGCGCGGTGGGGGACGGTTTGTATTCGCTGGAGTTTTTTGTGGACGACCTGATGGCCCTGCTGGACCACTTGAAATTGGAGCAGGTAGTGCTGTGTGGGTTGTCAATGGGCGGCTACATCGCGCTGCGGGCCGTGGAGCGCCATCGGGAGCGATTTGCCGCGCTGGTGCTGTGCGACACCCGTAGCCAGGCTGATAACGATCAGGTGCGGGTGAACCGGGCGGCAGCCATCCGGGCCCTGGCTGAGGATGGTATCGCTGCCTTCGCCGACAATTTCCTTAAGCTGGTGCTGGCCCCCAGCACCTTCCAGGACAATCCTGCTGTCGTCGATCTGCTGCGGGAGATGATTGTAGCCACCGATCCCCGGGCCATCGGCGGTACGCTCATGGCCTTGGCCGCCCGAACCGACACTACGGCGGCCCTGCCGCAGTTGGACCTGCCGGCCCTGATGCTGGTGGGGGAGCAAGACCGCCTTACGCCTCCCGATGATGCCCGGGCGCTGGCCGGTCAGCTGCCACGGGCGGAACTATACGTCATTCCCCGGGCCGGGCATATGAGCAATCTGGAAAACCCGGACTACTTCAATGAGCGGCTATTGACGTTCCTGGAGCAGGTTGCCTGATTCGGCTGAAACCGGTCGGATTTTACTCAACGAAAGACGATCCGGCTCCCCGGATATTTACTGATCAAGTGGAATAAAGAAGGATGGGGCTGTTCAGGCTGCCTTTTTCGACTGCGGCGACTCGATTTCCTGGATGACGGTTTTTATCCTCTCTAGCAACATAGACTCGTATCCGGTCAGGGAGTCGATGGCTACCGGCAGCCCCTTCTGCTCGTAGTCGGGGCCCGATACCTCGGCCGACATTCGCAGCACGATAGACTCGTAGGCCCGCCGGAAGAACTCGTTCATCTCCTGGCGCAAGCTGTCATCGGTGACGAAGAACTCCACCGACCGATAGTAGTCCGTCAGGTGGTCCAGAGTGCGGAACAGCTGCTTATATTTGTCGTCCACCATCCCCGATAGTGCGGACCGCTCGCTCTTGAGCCATTTCAGCAGGTCCTGGAATGTGCTCTCCATACGCAGGGACAGGTCGGTGAGCACTTCCACCTGTTTGTCGGTGAAGCTGGTGGACTTGGTTGTGCGCTCCATGACCCGCAGCTTTAGGAAGGCCCACTTCTCGTCCATGCGCAATACCCGGAACAGGGCAAACAGAAATAGCGCCACCGAAATCACGAACAGTACCACTGCGATGGCAATCAGGGTGCCGTCAAGAGTTGCAATCACTTGATTATCCATACCTTAATAATAAGGCCAAAACTGATGTGAGGCAAGTGGGGAGAGGGCATAAGCAGTAGCAGTGGCAGTAGCAGTGGCAGTAGCAGAGG
>JACZSB010000303.1 GCA_022574435.1 Fidelibacterota bacterium | reverse complement strand
CCAGCCCGATGGCGATCAGCTGATCCAAGGACAGCGCCGGGGTGGACTGGGCCGCCAGAGGACCAGTACCGAACACGAGTAATATAACAAGTCTGCCTACTGATTTCATATTGTACCCTAGAATTGTTAGACGCCCAAGACCAGCTTCAGGTTAATTCCCGTTTCGCCGGTCAAGTTGTCTGCCATGGCCCGTGTGAACAATGGCAGTCACCGGCAACCGACGCCCGGTACTATCCCATTAGGCTATACCGCGGCCGTCAAATAGCCAGGCCAGGAGAAACATGGCCAGCACCCAGGCTCCGTAGAGCATGGATCGCGAGCGCTTTTCGTCCACCCGGTAGATAATGGCCATGCCCAGCGCCAGCAGGAATATCCGCCAGATGCTGAAAAAGTCCAGGCGGTGGAAGAAGCGGTACAGCAAGGTGCTGTCCAGGCTGCCGGGCAGCAGTAACGCCAGGCTGGTTTCCACCTGTATGGTCTGGGTCTGGATGATCAGTGGAATTTTTACGATCAGTTCCACCACGTTCACCAGTTGGGCGTAAACGACCACACCCAACGTGTCCTTGAACGATGCCTGTCCTCCCAGGATGAACGAGCCGAAGAACATGATCACGCCCGCCAATATGGCATACCAAACCAGGGTGGCGCTCACGATTATCAAATAACCTAAGGGACCGCTCATGCGGTCACCAATCCGCTCCATGCGGTCCAGGATGATTTCCTTCTCATCGTCCGGAAGATCATCGCGCTGGAGGATGGTCTGAGTCTGTTCCTCCATGGCAATCGGTCTCACCAGCGGCTGCATGCCCAACGATACGACCAGCACGACAATTACCGGGATAAGGATATCAACCGTACTAATAGACTCAACCAGGGAGCTAAAAGTTGCCCGCGGCATGGTAAAGATGCCGATCAGTCGCTGCAGAGGCGCCAGATCACTGTTATGAGAAGTTTCTTGCTCTTCCATTTAAGGCTCTCAAAATCTATAAGTAACTAAATGCCAGTTGAACGCAAGTTAATACCGGTTGGATTCTCGTCAGGCATTGATCCCGGCCGCCCTAAAATATACAGGCAGAGGCTCGTGCTGGTCTAATAATCACCACTTCCGGCAGGCTTAGGAAGTGGAGAAATTGCGCCGATAGGCCAATCGGGTACCGATTGCCAACCCGCTAGCGGCCAGGATGGAAATTAATGTGCGCACTTGAAAAATATAACTACCGAAGCCGCCGAACAGCTCCACTGTTTCACCAGGGTGAATGGCCTGGGGAGGACCGCCGCGCCATTCTGTCAGCAAAACGTCCCCCAGAGATTCAAAATTACTGAGCAGTGCCGCTATCGGTTCCACCGTCCCGATAGAGAAGCGTAAAAGCAGCGCCAGCAGGAACGGCGCCCCCAGCGCTATGAGCAGGGGCCGGCTGCGGACAATCGCTGAAATAAACAGCAGGTAAAGGGCAAAGGGCAGCATCCAGAGGAGCTGCAGCAGGTGAAAGGTAAACCAGTCACCCACCAGGTCCCATAGGGCCAATTGTGATAGTGAGAATCCGTTGCCCTCCAGCAAACGGGAGAACTCCGCCGGGAACACCAGTTGTGAGAACAAGACCCATACTACCCCCAGCAGGTAGGACAACATCAAGAAACCGGCAGTTCCCACCGTCAATTTGGAGAGCAACAGTATGTTGTCGCTCACCGGCAGGCTACGGTAGAACAAGGTGGAGCGGTCGGAGCGCTCCTTGTAGAGGGAGTCCACCAGGTAAAAGAGCGCCAGGAAAATCAGCGACAGGTTTATGGCCGCGAGGGCGCCCCGCAGCATATGGGCCCAACCGTATAACAGCAGTCCTTCCCGTCCCTTGAGAAAATAGTGAGCGGGCCAGCCAAAGTTCATAAACTCCCGAGGTGAGAGCCATTCGTCATCTTCATCATTCCCAATCATCATCAGCCCAAACATCATGGTCCCCGGCCTGATCCTCCTCTCCAGCCTGATTGTCATGATCCACCTGCAATTTCACCTGGATCTCGGTACTCTCCTTCATCACTTCGCGCGCCAGCCGGTTGATACCCACCGCCGAGCCCGCCAGTCCCAGGACAAATAGTACACCCACCACGATCAGCAGCAGGCGCCACTCGGCCACCTCGCGCAGTAGCAGGGTTGCGAATTGTCTCATGCCGCACCTCCCATGATGGCCACGAAGACATCCGCCACCGACGGCGCCTGTACCTCCCCAAGCGGCTCCAGGGTCTGGGTGTCCACACCCTTGAACAGGAATATCTTCTTGCCGAAAAGTTCGTGTTCGGTGAGCGGCTTGAGGCCCCGGGCTGCTTCGGCCTGCTCCTCACCGGTAGTTAGTTGCGCGAAGGTCTGCCGGAATTCATCCATTGTGAGGTTTAGCAGCACCCGGCCGTCAGTGATGAAGACCACGTCACTCAGGATGTGCTCCACTTCCTCCACCTGGTGGGTGGAGATGATCACCGATTTGTGCTGGTCGTAATAGTCCTGGAGCACCGAGGTGTAGAGCTGCTTGCGAAACAGGATGTCCAGTCCGTGCGTCGGTTCGTCCAGCACCAGCAGCCGGGTTTCGGCGGCCAGCACCAACGCCAGGTGCAGCTGGGTTTTCATCCCTTTGGAGAGCTGCCTTACTTTTTTCCCCATGGTCACTGCCGTGTGGGACAGAATCTCCTCACATTTGCCACGATCGAAACCGGGATGCACACCGGCGGTATAGTCCAGCACCTGGCGCACTTTCATCCAGGGCGGCAGAACCGCCACGTCGTGAATGACACCGGTATAACCCATCAGTTCCGCCCGTTGGGTGTACGGCTCCAGGCCGAAAACCTCTATGCGCCCCTGGTAGGCGATTTCACCGGTGATGGCCCGCAACAGGGTGGTCTTGCCGGCGCCGTTGGGACCCACCAGCCCCACAATCCGGCCGGCGGGGATCTCCAGGCTGATATTGTCCAAGGCCAGGGTGGAGCCGAAGGACTTGGAAACCCCGTCAATCCTGATCAACTCATCCATTGGTCTGCTCCTTAAAATTATCCCGCACCAGTTTAACTGTATCCCGGTCGCTCAACCCCAACAGGCGGGCGCGGCTGACCAGCTCCGGGATATGGCGCTGTTTAAACTCAGCCAGTTCCCGCTGCCGGAGCTGCTCCCGGGCCCCGCGCTTGACGAAAATACCGACCCCCCGGCGTTTTTCCAGTATCCCTTCCTCCACCAGCAGATGGGTGGCATTCAATACCGTCTGGGGGTTAAGGCCGTGCTCCACCGATACCTGGCGCACCGAGGGGATCGGGCCTTCCTCGGGCAGGTCCCCGGAGACCACCGAATCGCGGATCATGCGGGCCACCTGGAGGTAGATGGGGGTCTTATGGTCGAAGGGGGTGCTCACGGCAGTTTACGGCGCTGGGCGATGGATGGGATTGGGGTGGCTGACATGGGGCTAGCTGTTCTTTGGTGTGCTAGTGTTACACTTAAGTATAACACTAAAACAGTACGGGGTGCAAGCTTTTTTTTTAGGCTTGAATCTGCTACGAATCTAGCCGCTATCAGCCAAAATGCTGCCCTTATTCCGATGCAGATACGCCAGCGCCGCCTCGTGGCTGTCCTCGATCTCCCCTTCCAGGATGGCTTCCTCGATGGCGTCCTTGAGCCGCCCCACCTGGGGGCCCGGTTCCAGGCCGCAGATCTGCATGATCTCATCGCCGCGCACCGGTGACTGGAAGGCCCGCATCTGGTCGCGGACGGTGACGTCGGCCATCAGCGCTTCCACCCGCTCGAAGTTGCCCATGTAGCGCGCCACCCGGGATTCCTTTTTAGTGGTGATGTCGGCCCGGCAGAGCATCATCAAGTCGTCGATTTCCTCGCCGG